>JBFJKG010000083.1:0-7598 GCA_041635075.1 Solimonas sp. | reverse complement strand
TGCCGCTGGCGTCCGCGGCTGCGCAGCCAGTTGAGCATGGCAAAACTTGAGCCCGGAAACGCGCTGCCGAATTTCGCCATGAGGCCGCGCGAAAGGGGCAGGGTGATTTCCAGTGGGGCATGGGGCAGCGCCCGTTCGAATACGGCGCGGCCGATATCTTCGACCGTCAGCGGCGAAGCGTTGCCGGAAAACGTCATCGCCGCTTCTTCGCGGTTGACCTGCTGGTCCAGCATCGGCGTTTGCACCGCGTCCGGGCAGATGGCAGTGACCCGGATGTTCTTCTCGCGCAGTTCGAAGGCCGCGGCCAGGGTGAAGCCGCGCACCGCGAACTTCGATGCCGAGTACAGCGCCAGGCCAGGAACTGGAGCGACGCCGGCCAGCGAGGCGATATTGATGATGTGGCCGGAGCCCTGTTCGAGCATGGCGCGCGTCGCCGCCTGAGTGCCGAAGATGACGCCCTTGCTGTTGACGTCCAGTTGCAGGTGTACGTCCTCGGCGCTGAACGCGTGGACATATCCGGGCCGGATCACGCCGGCTACATTCATCAGCACATCGATTCGTTGCCAGCGGCTGCGCACGGCATCAATGATTGCCTGCCATTGCGCCGGATCGCGCACATCGAGACTCTGCACAAGAAGTTGGTCATCCGTAGCGAGCGTGCGTAACGGCGCCATCGCAGCGGTGTTGACGTCGGCCGCACAGACGCGGGCGCCGCGTTGCAGCAGTTCGCGTGCCAGGTGCGCGCCGATGCCGGATGCCGCTCCGGTAACCACATGAACCTGTCCGCGCAACGAGGTGCTCATGCTGCCACCTGGATGGCGGCTGGGCGGTGCAGTGTGCCGAAGTGCAGGTCGCCGACCGTGAAGGTGGGCGCCGTACGCGGGAACAGCCAGTAGGCGGCAGACTCTGAGGACGGTGCGACATTGGGCAGCCGCTCATCGCGCGGGTGCGGGCCGGCAATGGCCTTTTCCTGCACCATCGAAATGTACTGGTCGACCGCATACTCCTGAGTGTTGCCGTTGAGCACGACCTCGGCGCCGGTCGCCCGCGCGTACTCGGCCACGCCGGGAACGCGCGAATGCTCTGGTGCATAGGCATCGATGCTGACGCCATTCTCGCTGGTGACCTTCAGGCCTTCCGGCGTGTGCACAACAATGGAGTGATTGCCCTCGGTGTGGCCCTTGGTGCGAATCAAGGCAACGCCTTCGCCAAGCATCACGTCATGGTCCAGCAGGATGACGCGCTCCATCGGCACGTCCTTGATGCCGCCGGGGCAGTACCACTGGTTCTGCCAAGGGATCAGCGCCTGTGCACTGTCCCACTCCTCGCGCATCACCAGCAGCTTGGCGTTCGGGAATACCGCAGCGGCGCCAGCGGCGCCCAGCCAGCGGGTGACGTTCTGCGTGTGCAGGTGGTCGTAGGTGATGTAGTCCACATCCTCGGGCCGCAAGCCGATTTCAGCCAGACGTTCCAACACCGTGCTGGTCGTGCGGAACACCAGTTTCTCGCCCAACTTCGCGAAAGGCCCCATCGAGCGGTCGAGGCGCGCGAAGTACGGCGTCTCACGCTGGTGCTCCCAGTCCGACGGGCTGACCAGCAGCGTCTTGAGGCCCTCGCTGCTGCGGAACTGCACCACGAACAGTCGATTGCAGAGGTGAATGAACGGTGCCAGCAGACCAAAGCTGTTGAGGTAACCAAACTTCGACGGATACGGCACGCGCACCAGTTCCATTGAGCGGTAGTACGGCACCGGCGCACCCGCGAGCATCTCCTTGCGCAGATCCTGTGCGGCAGCGCGCACGTTCTCGACACGATCCAGCGGCCGCGGGGCGGTGCGCGTGCCGTCGAAGTGATGGATGGGGCGAATGATGCTCATGGTGCTCCTCGATGTGGATGCGCGCAGCCGTCGGTATAGCCGAGGGCTGGACGCGGATATATTGGGAAAGTTATCTTGTCGAAATGAAAGCCGCAAGTCGCACCCCGCGTGTGCCCGCCAGTCGCGCCAAATCTGTAAAGCCCTCCGGTGTGCGCAAAGCAACCGTGGCCGCAGAGCCTGTGCGTCGCGGGTATGGCGGCCGCAGTGCGGCCGAGCTGCAGGCCGACCGGCGCGCGCGTCTGCTGGCGGCGGCCAAGGACTTGTTCGCGACCCGCGGCTACGCCCATACCCCTATCGAACTGCTCTGTGCCGAGGCCAAGGTCACCACCCGCCATTTCTACGAGCAGTTCCAGAGCCGCGAGGCGCTGCTGTCGGCGGTGTACGAAGACATCATTCGCGAGCTGAAAGCCGCCGTACTCGGGGCGCTGCAGGTGCCCGGCCTTTCTCCGGAGCAGAAAATATCGGGCGCGATCCACGCGCTGGTGCATTCCTATCTCGACGATCCAAGGCATGCGCGCATAGGCGTACTGGAAGCCGTAGGCGTCAGCGCCGACATGGAGCGCCGCCGCCGGGATGTCATTCATGATTTCGCCCGTGTGCTGGAGCGCTATTGCTACGAGCTGGCCGACGCAGGAGCGATTCCCCAGCGCGACTATCACCTGATCAGCGTCGCCCTGGTCGGGGGCATCAACGAATTGCTGGCCGACTGGCTGACCGCGGAGCGGCCGCCGGCGACGCAGCAGCTGATCGACGTCATCTCCGAACTGCTGCGTGCGCTGATACTCGGCGGCCAGATGCTGCGTGCACAGGAATCAACGCCTCCATGAAGACGCTGGCTATCACTGGCATCGGCGGATTTATTGGGCTGCGCATGGCGCAGCGCGCGCTTGAGCGCGGTTGGCGGGTTCGGGGCATCGATCTTTCCCCTGCGGCAGCAGCGGCAGCGCGCGCCGCCGGGGCCGAGGTCGTGGTAGGCGACATCAATGACGCCGCCGCATTGAGCCTGGCCTTTCTGGGTGCCGATATGGTTTTTCATACCGCGGCCATCGTCGAGGAGGACGGCGCACGGGATCTGTATGAGCGGGTCAACGTGCACGGCACCCGCAGCGTCTGCCGTGCTGCGCAGCGTGCCGGGGTGCAGCACCTGGTGCATCTGTCTTCGGTCATGGTGTATGGCTTCGACTATGCCGATGGTGTGACCGAGGCGGGTCCTTTCCGCGATGACGGCAATATCTACAACGAGACCAAGTACCGCAGCGAGTGCGTGGCGCTGGACCACCATGGTCGTGACGGACTGCGGGTGACAGTCATCCGTCCTGGTGATGTCTATGGCCCAGGCGGCACGCAGTGGGTGCTGCGGCCGTTGGAGTTGCTGCGTCGAGGCCTGTTCATGCTGCCGGACCGTGGGCAGGGCGTGATCAATCATGTGCATGTAGACAACCTGCTGGATGCCGTATTTCTCGCGCAGGAGAAAAGCCCCGGGGGCGAGGCCTATACGATTACGGATGGCGTTGCGACGCCCTGCGCCGAGTTCTTTGGCTATCACGCGCGCATGCTCGGCAAGCCGGCGGTCAAGACCCTGTCGGCCGGACTGCTGATGGCGTTGATTGGAATGATGGCGGCGGCGTATGCGCTGATCGGTCAGAAGCCACCCGCGAACGCGGCGGCGATTCGGTTTCTGCGCAGGCGCGGCGCGTACTCCATAGCCAAGGCGCAAGCAGACCTGTGCTATGTGCCCAGAATCACGCTCGAACAGGGCATGCAGGCGATTGCGGCAGAGCAGCGCTCAGCTCGCAGCTGAGCGGCACGACGGGCGCGGGCTTTCATGAGGCGGTCACAGGCGCGTTCTATCGTGCGCGGCTGTCCTTGTCGCGCCCATCGCATGCCCATGATCTCCCGTCGCCAGCTATTGAAGGCCACCCCGTCGTTGCTCCTGCCGCCGTTCCTCAGTGCCTGTGGGGGCGGTTCCCCCGGCGGCATGCCAGTGCGCTCCGGACCTCGCGGGCTGCATCTGAGCTGGACCGGCGATCCGCGCAGCACCCGCACCGTGACCTGGTTCAGCGATGGCGACGACGCGGCGCCGGGGCAGGTGGAGTTTGGCAATGACGGCCTCGATCAGACGATCGTTGCCAGCACCGAGCGTGCGTACGACAGTGCGGTCACCACCCATCGCGCGACGATGACCGGATTCGACCCCGACCGGCCGTTGCGCTATCGCGTGCGCAACGGCAGCGCGTCATCGCCGGTGTTCACGGTGAAGGCCAATCCGGTATCGGCCGACCATTTCCGCTTCGCCCACTTTGGTGATCACGGGCGCACCGACTATGCGCGCGCTGTGCGCGAAGGCATCCTCCAGCGCGGCAGCGACTTCTTCCTGATTGCCGGCGATCTTTCATACGCCAACGGTGAACAGGCGATCTGGGATGACTGGTTTGACCAGATCGAACACCTTGCCGCCGAGGTGCCGATGATGTGCTGCCCCGGCAATCACGAGGAGAAGGATGGCACCGGAGCCGCCTACCGCTCGCGTCTGTCGCAGCCGGGCAATGGCGATACCTACTACAGCTTTGACTACGGGCGCGTTCACTTCATGGTTTCCACCGGCGGCGCGCTGATTGCGGACGGCACGTTGCCCGCGGAGCTGATGAAGATCGAAACCGATCTGGCCACTGCCGCGCTGCGGCGCGCAGCGGGCGAGCTCGACTTCATCGAGTTCGTGCAGCACTTCACCATCTGGACCGATGAAGAGGGACGCAGCCCCGCCAATGCCACGCTGGTGGCGCTGGAGGAGAACATCATGCTGCGCTACGGCGTGGATCTGCTGCTGGTCGGACATGATCACGGCTATCAACGCAGTCATCCGATGGGGCTGGGCCTGCCGCTGCCGTTTGGCTACACCCAGGTCTGCGGCGGTGGCGGCGGTGCCAGCATGCGCAGTTTCGATGGCGTGGGCGCCTGGAGCGCTCGGCAGCAGCGTCGCTACAGCTTCATCGAGTACGCGGTGTCGCCGGGCTCGATCAAGGCCACGACCTGGGCGGTGGACGCAGGAGAGGATGGCCCGCCGACAGCGGCGCTCAGCGTCATTGACGAGTTCGAGCTGAGCCCACGCCCTGGCATTGCCCGCAACGAGGCGGTCAGGCCGATACGCGATTTCCAGACCGTGCTCGCCGACAGCGGTGCCGACTGGCGTTATGTTGAGGCGCACACCAAACTACGCAACGCTCGACACCTGCAGCAGGCGCTGTGGCATGTCTAGGTCAGAAGTTGCGTGCATCCCCCCGGCCGCAGTCAACGAAGAATCAGGCTCAAGGAGGCATGGCGTGCGACGTATTGCGGCATATACAGCGGTGTTGGTCTTGGCGGCTTGCGGTGGCTCCAGCGAGCCGACAGCGCCTGTGCCCCCGGGCGCACCGCCTCCGGCGGCGAGAGCCGAGTGTGACCCCTACACCGGCCCTGCGCTGGCGAGCCTGCGCGACTTCGAGGGCGCGATGCACGAGCACAGCGCCTACTCCGATGGCGACATTCACAGCGTGCCGCGCGACTACTTCCGCACGATACGGGACGCCGGCTACGACTACGTCGGCTCCAGCGAGCATTCAGACACCTTGGACACGGCGGTATTCATATCCGTCGGCAATGACTGCTTCACCACGCCCGATGGCCTGCTGACCTGCCTGACCCCGACCGCCGACGATCTGGTGAAGTGGCAGAGCACGGCGGATCAGGCCGCCGAGGCCAGCAGTGCCGCGTTTCTCGGCATACGTGGCTTTGAATGGACATCGGACCGTTTTGGCCACATCAACGTCTACTTCTCGAAGAACTTCAGCAACGCCAAGACCGACCTGGGCTATCTGGTGACGATGGAGACGTTCTGGCAGTGGTTCACCCGCGATCCGGAGTCCGTGGGCCTCGGCGGCAGCGTGACCGCGCCGGTGCCGCTGGGCGGTGGTGCCGATGGTCTGGCGCACTTCAATCACCCCAGCGACAAGTGCCTGAGTGATACCGACAGCGCATGCAACTGGAACGACTACGCCCTGGTGCCTGAAGCCGTCGATCGCATGTTCGGCATGGAGGTCTACAACGACGGCAATCGTGATGATCGCTACTTCGACGACTATGTGCGCGCACTCGGCAAGGGCTGGCGTCTGGCGCCGATCGGCTCCGAGGACGAACACCAGCTGCGATACGGCTCTGAGGAACACCCCAAGACCGTGACCCAGGCGGTCAGCCTGGACGAGGCCGGCTTTCGCGAGGCCTGGCTGGCACGGCGCACCTATGCGCTGTCACCCGGCCGGCATCTGCGTGCGAGCCTGAGTGCCGCAGGCCATCCGATGGGCGCGCGGTTGAGTTGCGCGCCGGGCAGTCGCGTGCCGTTGGACGTGCAGGTGCGCGAGGCGGATGGCCGGGCTTTCACTGGCGAGCTGCGCCTGTATGGCGCGGACGGCGAAGAGCTGCAGCGCAGCGTCGGGGGTCGGCTGACCACGACGCTGCCTGTGACCGATGACGAGCGCTGGTATTTTGTGCGCGGACATGATGCCGATGGCGTCTCCGCCGTGTATTTGGCGCCCATCTGGATAGCGCCGCGGACCACCGAGTAGACCTGATGACGTACAGACTGTTGATCCCGTTGTTGTCGGCGGCGCTGCTGGCGAGTGCCTGTGTTGATTCGTCGCCGCTGAGTGGTGTTGCGCCGGCACCCGAGCCGACGCCCGAGCGAGGCAAGGGCCAGGCCGTGATCGCACACCGCGGGGCTTCCGGCCACGCCCCCGAACACACGTTTGCGGCCTACGATCAGGCCCTGCTTCTGGGTGCGGATTACCTGGAGCAGGACATCGCCATGACCACAGACGGCGTTCTGGTCTGTCTGCACGATGCCACGCTGGAGCGCACCGCGCGCGGCCCTCAGGAAAATTGCACCGGGCGGGTAGACACCAAGACGCTGGCGCAGCTGAAAACCTGCGACATGGGCACCTGGTTCAACGAGGCCTATCCTGACCGCGCGCGGCCCGAGTATGTCGGTCTGGAAATGCCGACGCTGGAGGAAGTGTTCCAGCGCTACGGCAACCAGATGAACTACTACATCGAAACCAAGACCATCGGCACCCTGCAGCCGATGGAGGCCGAGCTGCTGCGCCTGATCAATGCCTATGGCCTGCGCGAAGGCGCGGTGTCGCGGCGGCAGGTGCTGGTGCAGTCGTTCACGCCGGAATCGCTGTTGCGCATGCGCGCGCTGGACCCCGAGATTCCGTTGATCCAGCTGATGCCGGGCGCCAGCAGCGTCATCTTGCCGCTTGCAGCCGCGTACGCATTCGGTATTGGCCCGCCGGAGAACGAAGTGACGCAGTCGCTAGTTGATCAGGCGCATGCGCTGGGTTTGGCGGTGCACCCCTACACGGTCAACGGCAGTGACGACCTCGCGCGCATCGGCGCACTGTGCGTAGACGGCATGTTTACTAACTTCCCGGATCGCTACCGTGAACTGCTGGACGCCGGCGCGTTCGCCGCGTGCCCTGAGCCGATTCGCTAGAGGCAGGGGCGTCGCAGCCGGGGTGGATCAGCAATCAGCCAAGCGTCACTGCTGTTTGCCGTGATGTCGGGCTATGGTGTCTTCGCTGAGCTTCAGGAAGCGCGCGGCATTGTTGTAGAGGATGTCGCGCTTCTGCCCCGCACTCAGGAACGGTGCGTTTTCGATGACGTCGATGGCGGGCCCTATCGTTCCGGG
>JBFJKG010000082.1:0-7639 GCA_041635075.1 Solimonas sp. | reverse complement strand
CTCGACTGGGCTGAAGGACAACAAGTTCGGCGTCGACATCCCCACCGCCGAGCGGCTCTACGCGGCGGCCTGTGACCTCTCGGGCATAGAGATCGCGGGCGTGGCCAGCCATATCGGCTCGCAGTTGCTGGACGCGTCACCGTTGCTCGAGGCGCTTGATCGGGTGCTGGCACTGGTGGATCGTCTCGCCACACGCGGCATCCAGCTGCGCCACATCGATGTCGGCGGGGGTCTTGGCATCCGTTATCGCGACGAGCAACCGCTGCACCCGCGCGAGTGGGCTGCGGCATTGCGGCCGCGGTTGCAGGGCCGCCCGTTGAAGATACTCACTGAGCCTGGCCGCGCCATCGCCGGCAGCGCCGGCTTGCTGGTGACTCGCGTCATCGGTCTCAAAGGCGGCTCTGACAAGGCGTTTGCGGTTGTTGACGCCGCCATGAACGACTTGATACGTCCAACGCTTTATCAGGCATGGATGGACATCGTGCCGGTGCAGCCACGAGACGACGTGGCGCCTTGTGAGTACGACGTGGTGGGCCCGGTCTGCGAAAGCGGTGACTGGCTGGGCAAGCGCCGCAGCTTGGCGATCAAGCCCGGTGATCTGCTGGCGGTGCGCGCGGCAGGCGCCTACGCTTTCGCGATGGCGTCGAACTACAACACGCGCAATCGAGCGGCAGAGGTTCTGGTCAATGGGCCCGTGGCGCATCTGGCGCGCGCGCGCGAAACCTATGACGATCTGCTGCGCGGGGAGCAATTGCTGCCGGATTGATGGTTTTGCCAGGTGGGGGGGTGATGAGCGACGAGGTCGAGCTGCTCCAGTTCCTGTATTCGCCCTACAACGAGAAGGTGCGGTGGGCACTGGACTACAAGGAAGTGCCGCACCGCAGGCGCTCGCTGTTGCCGGGCCCGCATCGTGCGTATCTGAAGAAGCGCTGTGGTCAGGCGCTGACTCCGGTGCTGCGTCAGGGCCAGCATTACCTCAGTGGCTCAGCCGAGATACTCGCGGCCATCGAACAGCGCTGGCCCGAGCCGGCGTTGATGCCTGCTGGCGCGGCAGAACGGCGGCTGGTTCTGGATATCCAGCGCCGCTTTGATGTGGATTGGGGCCCCCGCATGCGATGCGCCCTGCTGGCCCCGATCATCGCTGACAGTCGCTATTTCGCAGCGGTCTTCGGCGCCGACCACCCAGGCTACGTGCAGGCCCTGTATCGCTGGACGGTGCCGCTGGCACGCCCCCTGATCCGGCGCGCGAACGGCATCAGGGATCAGGGCAGCGTCGAGGACGGCATTGCCGCTGCCGACGAAGCATTTGGCTTCATCGCCCGACGGACGCAGGACAACCGCTATCTGTTGGGGGGCAGATTCACGCTGGCTGATCTGGTGGCCGCCGCGCATCTGGCGATGTTGGTGGAGCCGCACCACCCGGACACACTGCGCCCACGGCCAATGCCGGTTGCCCTGGAGCAGCGGCTCGCGCGCTGGCAGTCGCACGCCGGCGCGGAATGGGTACGCGAAATCTATCGCAAGCATCGCCCCTCGCCGCGCGTGGCCTGACACTCAGGGCATCGTCGCCGCCGGGGTCGCAGCATTCTTCACCGGGGGTTACGGCCTCTCAGGTTCCCATCTCACAGGGTATGAACAACACTACGCCGATGACCGAATCCCATAGTCCGCTCATTCTGATCGACGGCTCCTCGTGGCTGTTCCGTGCGTTTCACGCGCTGCCGCCGCTGACCAACTCGAAGAACGAGCCCACCGGTGCGATCTATGGCATGGGCAACATGCTCAAGCGCCTGCTCAAGGATTACGCGCCCGAGCGCATCGCGGTGATCTTCGACGCCCCGGGCAAGAACTTCCGGCACGACTGGTATCCGGAGTACAAGGCCACACGCGGCGAAACACCCGAAGAGCTGTCGGCCCAGTTCCCGGTAATCAGCGAGATGATCGAGGCCATGGGCTTGCCGGTCATCAGTGTTGTCGGTGTTGAAGCCGACGATGTCATCGGCACGCTGGCGCAGCAGGCGGCTGAACTGGGCGAGTCGGTGTTGATCGTGACGGGCGACAAGGACATGGCGCAGCTGGTGGATCAGCGTATCGAGTTGCTGGATACGATGAAGAACCAGCGCATGGACATTGCCGGCGTCGAGGCCAAGTTCGGGGTGTCGCCGGAGCGCATCGTCGACTATCTGGCGTTGATGGGCGATACCAGCGACAACATCCCCGGTGTGCCCGGAGTCGGGCCAAAGACAGCGGCGAAGTGGCTGGTTGAGTTTGGCTCGCTGGATGAGGTCATCGCGCACGCCGACGACATCAAGGGGAAAATCGGCGAGAAGCTGCGCGCCAGCCTGGATCTGCTGCCCCTGTCGCGGCGGTTGGCGACCATACGCTGCGATGTTGATCTGCCGATAGCGCTGGACGCCCTGTGCCCGCGGCCGGCGGATACCGACAGGCTGATGGCGCTGTACCTGCGGCTGGAGCTGCATCGCTGGGTCGACGAGCTGGCGGGAAAGAGCCCGGGGGATAAGCCGCCGGCACCGCCGACTGTGCGCGCTACCGCCGTGGCCGATACCTCGCCGGCGGACAAGGAAGCGCCGGAACTGCCGCCATCGGCGCCGACGCGTGCCATCGCCGTTCTGGACGAGGACGGCTTCGCCGACATGCTGAGCCAGCTCGCCGGCGCCGAGCTGATCTGCTTCGATACCGAGACCGACAGCCTCGATTCCAACCAGGCCAATCTGGTGGGCCTTGCGTTTGCAGTGGAAGCGGGCAGTGGCTGGTACGTGCCGTTGGCGCATGACTATCTTGGGGCGCCGACCCAATTGGACCGCAACAGGGTTCTCGAGCGACTGCGCCCGCTTCTGGAAGCGGCTGACAAGCCCAAGCTGGCGCAGCACGCCAAGTTCGACCTCAACGTGCTGGCCCGGCATGGCGTGCATGTACGCGGCGTCGCGCACGACACCATGCTGCAGAGCTACGTGCTGGACGCGGCCAGCAATCGCCACGACATGGACACCCTGGCGCAGCGCTATCTCAATCACACGACCATCAGTTTCAAGGACATCGCCGGTAAGGGTAAGTCACAGCTGACCTTCAACCAGATCTCCCTGGACGAAGCGGTCAAGTACTCCGCCGAAGACGCCGATATCACGCTGCGTCTGCATCAGACCTTGTATCCCCGGCTGCGGGAGATCGAAGCGCTGGAGAAGGTCTACCGCGAAATCGAGATGCCGTTGGTGCCGGTGCTCGCGCGGATCGAGCAGACCGGCGTCAAGATCGATGTCGCTTTGTTGCGCACCATCAGCGCAGAGCTGGCCGAGCGGATGGCGGAGTTGCAGCAGCGCGCGCATGCCGAGGCGGAGGGCGAGTTCAATCTGGCCTCGCCCAAGCAGCTGGGCGTCATTCTCTACGAGAAGATGCAGTTGCCGGTGCTGGGAAAAACGCCCAAGGGCGAGCCGTCGACAGCCGAAGACGTGCTGGCCGAGCTGGCGACACAGCATCCGCTGCCGCAGCTGATCCTCGATTGGCGGGCATTGCAGAAGCTGCGCTCGACCTACACCGAGCTGCTGCCGCAAGCGGTTAACCCGCACACCGGACGCATCCACACGTCGTATCACCAGGCGGTTGCGGCAACCGGGCGGCTGTCTTCTTCGGATCCCAATCTGCAGAACATTCCGATCCGCACGGCCGAAGGTCGTCGTATCCGCGAAGCGTTCATCGCCGAGCCGGGACAGCGCCTGCTGGCAATCGATTACTCGCAGATCGAGCTGCGGCTGATGGCACACTTTTCCGGCGACCCGCGCCTGCAGCATGCGTTCCGCAGTGGCCAGGACGTGCATCAGGCCACCGCCGCCGAGGTCTTTGGTCTGCCGCTGGAGCAGGTTGGGCCGGATCAGCGCCGCGCGGCCAAGGCCATCAACTTCGGCCTGATCTACGGCATGTCGGCGTTCGGGCTGGCGCGACAGCTCGGCATTTCTAGAGGCGAGGCTCAGGATTACATCGAGCGCTTCTTCGGGCGGTACCCCGGAGTCAAACACTTCATGGACGGCACCAAGCTGCGGGCCCGTGAGCAGGGCTATGTCGAAACCCTGTTCGGCCGCCGGCTATACCTGAAGGAGATCGCGTCGCGGAACCAGGCGCAGCGTCAATACGCCGAGCGCACTGCGATTAACGCGCCGTTGCAGGGCACCGCGGCTGACCTGATCAAGCTGGCGATGCTGGACCTGTCGCGGTTTTTGGAGGAAAAGGCTGCAGATGTCCGCATGATCATGCAGGTTCACGACGAGTTGGTCTTTGAGGGGCCGGCGGAGACCCTGCAGCAACTGGCATCGGAACTGGCCGGGCGCATGTGCCGTATTGCGGAGCTGGACGTGCCGCTGGTGGCGGACTGGGGGCTCGGAATGCAGTGGGATGCCGCCCATCAAGCCGGGGGCCACGCAAGTAGTTCTGACTAAAGGAAATTTAGTTTGAAACGCCCGTTTTTTTGCTGACCTTTTAGTCAGATGGCCCTCGTAAGCCATTGATTATAAAGATTCATAAATGGTTCATCGGCAGGGTCCGAAGCGGCGCGTTTCGGGCCTTTGAACTTCGCCTCATTCGCCCCATCTAAGTCTGCGAGTGGCGATACTCCCTGTCCCACTCCCCGCCTCACTCCCTGGGCGGGTCCGGCATCCCCCATAGCCGGAAGCGTGGCCCGGTGGCTTTCCCCCAAAGTCGCCGGGCTTTTTTTATGGATCCGCGCGGGCGGATCAATCAGGGCTTTCCGCTTGGCCCGGTAGACGGCAGTAGCTGAGGGACACCGCCCCGGCCCCGACGTTGGCAGCGCCGACCGCGCTCATCACCGCCGTCATGATCTCAACCTGACGGGCTGCCGCCAGGGCTTTGAGATCGTCAAATCCGGGCAAGGCTTCGAGTTCTTCCAGCGGCCCGCCATAGCTGACCGCAATGCAGGGGGGGTCCAGGCCCAGTTGCAGCTGCGCGCTGGCGCGCTCAAAAAGCTGACGCACGGCGTTGTCGTAGCCGCGGACCAGCGCCAGCCGATGGGTTGTGCCCCGCCGGGCACGCAGTATCGGCTTGATGTCGAGCACGCGCCCGATCTGGTAGTTCAGCCAGTTAAGGCTGCGATCACCGCGCCGAAGCAGGCGTCCGCGCATATAGGCAATGTCCTTGGGGACCAGATGCGCATCGATATTCGGTGTCAGCGCGTCGAGCCGATCGCGGATCGCGCTCGGCAAGGCCTTGTTCCTGATCATCCGCGCCGCTTCCCAGGCCAGCACGGCAGGGCCCGTGAACACGGAGCCGCTGTCGATGACCTTGAGCGCGAAGGGACCAGGGATGTTTTCACGGGCGCGCAGTGCGGGCGCTTCGCGCATGACCTTGCGGGCAGCGCGGCGGGCGTTGCGCGGTGTTTCGGAGCGCTCGCCCATCAGGGTGATCAGAAAAACGTAATCGAAAGCGGTTGCCAGGCCGTCAGCAAATATCTGTTCGATCTCTTCAACGCCAAGGGCTGAACTCACCGCGCTACCGGCATGTTGGCTTAGCCAGTTTTCAGCATAAAGCCGCTTCGTGGTTTCCGGGTCGCGACCGATTACGGTCCGTTCCGCACCCAGATGCAGCGTGCTTGGAAGCACGAACATTCCGCTGCTTTGAAGCAGCGCCTCGGAGACATCCACCGAGTCGTCGATTCCTAAACCAACCCGCACGCGCTAGATCCTGATCCTTGGAAAATGGGCTGTACCGAGCCGCTCACACGGTCCACGGCGTCTTCTCTAAAGACAACCATCCGTGGAGCGAGTAATGTTCAGGCTACATTGTAGGCATTTCGCCACACAATACCGGCAGCTACGCAGAATGGAATGGGCGAAAACCCGGTGCTCCGGAGGACGAACATGAGATCAGTACTGTGGTGCCGTTTGTCGTTTGCGGGCTTGGTGGCCGCGATGCTGCATGCATCGACTGCCGTGGCGATTGGCTTGGGCGAGGTAGAAGTCACCTCTCCGCTGGGGCGCGCGCTGGACGCCCGGCTACCCCTGATTCTGGAACCAGGGGAGGAGGCCGAGTTCGTGCGCGTGCGCCTGTTGCCGCAAAGCGCGTACGAGGGTTACGGGCTGCCGTCGCCAGGTTTGCGGCCCGACGAGCTCACGGCCACGATCGAGAAGCGCAGCACGGGTGGATACTGGCTGCTGCTGCGGGGGCAACGCCCGATTCGCGAACCTGCGGTTGAACTGCTGATCGAGGTCAGCCATGGCAGCGCACGCGTCACTCGCGGCTTGCCCTTGCTGTTCGACGTGCCGAGCGAAACAACCGGTGTCCGCGGGCGCGCCGAGAGTTCATCCTTGGCGAACGTGGCCGGCCCGGCGCCTGAAAAGGTGCCGCGGGTCGCCGCGCCGCCGCCGGCTCCGCCGAAGGGGGAGGCCGACGCTGCGGATCGGGCCCCTGTTGCAGGCAACACCTATGGGCCGGTCGTTGCCGGCGAGTCGCTGCGCGCCATCGCGGAGCGTGTGCGGCCGTTTCCAAACTATGGCCTGCGGCGGGTCATGACGGCACTGCTCATTGCCAATCCAGACGCGTTCTCGGGGCGTGACCGCAGCCCCCGAGTGGGCAGCGTGTTGCAGGTGCCGGATGCGCGCACGATGCTCGATCTGGATGCCGACACGATCACTGCTTACGTGGGGCCTGGCCGCGCGTCAGCCCCAAGCCGTACGCCCTCTCCGCCAGTCCAGAAGGCCGTGGTCGAACGCGTAGCACCGCCACCGGCAGAATCCCCTATGCAGGAGCGCATCCTGCTTGATCTTGCAACGCTGCCTGGTGAGCCCGGCATCGGCCGCCGCTTGGCGTTGACCGAGACACTGAACACCCAGGGCCTGACGATCGCGGCTGACGCTGCCATCGAAGAAGCCTCGCTGGGCCTGGATGCCGAAGCTGTCGACGCTGAGGTCGAGGTGGCTGAGGTGAGCGAGGATGCAGCAGGGGTGGAGGCTGGCGAGAGCGCGGCATCGGACACACGTGCGGCGCCCTCTGGAACTGCGGCATCAAATGGGGCACCCGCCGCTGATGCCGAGGATACAGGCTCGTCATTCTGGACCTGGGTGCTGACGCTGCTTGCAATCGCCGCCGGCGTGTACGCGTTTCGCCGTTGGCGCACTGCACCGGTAAGCGCGCCGCTACCGCCTGTGCAGGTACCGCCGGTGCGGCCGTCCGCGGCTCAGGCTCCGAAGGCGGCTACACCCTTGGAGTTCGCTGACGCATCGGCCACCGTGACCCCGCCGCCGATTCGGCTGGTGCGGCCGGTGCCGCCGGCACCTGGATCCGTCTCGGCCGCCGCCGGCCCACAGCAGGTCCGCATACAGCGCCTGCAGAGCCGCACGCTTGATGCCGAGCAGCGACAGAAGGTGGCGCTGGCCGCCGCCTATCTCGATATGGGCGACGAAACCAGCGCACGGCAGTTGCTTGATGAGGCCGAAGGCTCGGCCGGGAAAGGGCCGGCGCGGCGCGCCTGATCGGTAGCGCTAGCCCAGCATCATCTCGTACTTGCCGATGGCAAAGCCCTGCGCGTAGTCGACTCCTGCGTTTCGCAGCAGCTGCAATGTGGCTGGCGACTCAATATTGATCGCCGCAGTCTTGCGTCCCAGCAGATGGGCGGCTT
>JBFJKG010000081.1:0-7686 GCA_041635075.1 Solimonas sp. | reverse complement strand
TCAGGCGCTTGAGCCGTCACCCTGTTTGCGGTCGCTATGACCCAGGTCACGCCCCGGGGCCGTGCGATCGCGAATCGCTTGCTTGAGCAGCGGCAGGTCCGGGAAACCGCCGTCCCGCTCGCGGTCAGACAGTAATTCGCCGTTGAGGCGAACGGTGAATATGCCACCTTTTCCTGGCTTTATCGCTACTTCATCAAGTTCATTCTGAAATGTAGTCAGCAGCTCCTGCGCCAGCCATCCGGCACGCAGCAGCCAGCGGCAACCGGTGCAGTACTGGATTTCGACCCGGTTCATGGCTCGGCGCGCCTGGGCCACGGGGCGTAAACCCGAAACTCGGGCGGCATGCGCCGCGGTTTGCCGGACTTCATGTCGACGCAGACCCACTGGGTGGCCCCGCGCAGCACCGTTTTCCGGTCGGATACGCGGATGATCTGATAGCGACGCCACATGCTCAGGCGAAAGTCGTTTTCGTGTATCCACGTCGCCAGTAGCAACTCATCACCCGCAAACGTGGGGGCCAGATAGTCGAGTTCGTGCCGCCGCGCCACACAACCCGCCCCCAGCCGCTGGTAGTCGTCAAAGTCCAATCCCAGGCTAACGGTGTGACTCCACGCGACTTTCTCCAGCCACGACAGATACATGACGTTATTGGTGTGACCAAAGCGGTCCAGATGCTCCGGACCCACGGTCTGGGTCTCGATATGCGGGCGCTCGACGTCCCAAGGCAGATTCTCGGTGCTCATAGTCAGAGAGCTTAGCGAATGCGCGTTGCAGCGGTGGTGGATCAGGGCCTACAATTCAATCCGTACTGAAATGGTCTTGATTAAATGCTTCGTCTCTCCAAACTCGCTGATTACGCCACGGTGCTGATGACCGCGGTGGCCAGCGCGCCCGACCGGGTACATACCGGCGTGGAGTTGGCCGAGCGCACGCATATCCCGGCGCCAACCGTCGCCAAACTGCTGAAAACCCTGACCCGCGGAGACCTGCTGGAATCGCTGCGTGGCGCGCACGGCGGCTACCGGTTGGCACGCAGCGCGGCACAGATCTCGATGGCCGACATCATCGGCGCACTGGAAGGCCCGATCTCGGTCACCGCGTGTTCCAGTCAGGACGGTGGCTGCAGCATCGAGCACGACTGTGCCGCGCGCGCAAACTGGCGCCTGATCAATCTTGCGATTCGACGCGCGCTTGAGGCCGTCAGCCTGGAACAGATGGCGGCAAGCCCAGCACCCCGCGGCGAACACCCCCTGAATTTTCACCCTACGGCTCATCGCTGATATGTCCGCCTCCACCAACGACATCCAGGAACTGGTCAAGAACCGCACCTATAGCGCCGGCTTCATCACCGACGTTGATGCCGAAACCATTCCGCCCGGACTCAGCGAAGATGTCGTGCGCCTGATTTCCGCGCGCAAGCAGGAGCCCGAGTGGCTGCTGGAGTTTCGCCTCAAGGCCTATCGCCGCTGGCTGAAGATGACCGAGCCGAAGTGGGCGCATGTGCACTACCCGCCGGTGGATTACCAGAGCATCTCCTACTTCTCTGCGCCGAAGTCGATGGCCGACCGCCCCAAGTCACTGGACGAGGTCGACCCCAAGCTGCTGGAGACTTACACCAAGCTGGGCATCCCGGTACGTGAACAGGAAATGCTCGCGGGCGTCGTGCCGCAGGTCGCGGTGGATGTGGTGTTCGATTCGGTATCCGTCGGCACCACGTTCCGCAAGAAACTCGCCGAAGCAGGCGTCATCTTCTGCTCTATTTCCGAGGCTGTTCACGAGCACCCTGAACTGGTGCGCAAGTATCTGGGCTCCGTGGTGCCGTTTGCCGACAACTTCTACGCCGCACTGAATTCGGCCGTGTTCACCGATGGCTCGTTTGTGTTCGTGCCCAAGGGCGTGCGCTGCCCGATGGAGTTGTCGACGTACTTCCGCATCAACGAACGCAACACCGGACAGTTCGAGCGCACGCTGATCGTCGTCGAGGACGGCGCGCATGTATCGTATCTAGAAGGCTGCACCGCGCCGCAGCGCGACGAGAACCAGCTGCACGCCGCTGTTGTGGAACTGGTTGCACTTGAGAACGCCGAGATCAAGTACTCGACCGTGCAGAACTGGTATCCGGGCGATGAAAACGGCAAGGGTGGCATCTACAACTTCGTCACCAAGCGTGGCGACTGCCGTGGGCGTGCCAGCAAGATCTCATGGACCCAGGTCGAGACCGGCTCCGCCATCACCTGGAAGTATCCGAGCTGCATCCTGCGCGGCGATGACTCTGTCGGTGAGTTCTATTCGGTAGCGCTGACCCACCATCGTCAGCAGGCCGATACCGGCACCAAGATGATACACATCGGCAAAAACACCCGATCCACCATCGTCTCCAAAGGCATAGCCGCCGGGCACGGGCAACAGTCCTATCGCGGTCTGGTGCGGGTACTGCCGTCGGCAGAAGGTGCGCGCAATCACACGCAATGTGACTCGCTGCTGATTGGTGACCGCTGCGGCGCCCACACGTTCCCCTATACCGAGATCCGCAACCCCAGCGCGATCCTTGAGCATGAAGCCACCACCTCCAAGATCGGTGAGGACCAGCTGTTCTACGCACGCTCGCGCGGCATCAGCGAAGAGGACGCGGTTTCGATGATCGTCAATGGCTTCTGCCGGCAGGTGTTCAAGGAGTTGCCGATGGAATTTGCCGTTGAAGCACAAAAGCTGCTTTCCGTTTCCCTGGAAGGATCCGTCGGCTAAGGCCTGCCACCCTCCCCCTTACAGCCAGAACCAGATGGTTCGAGCCACCAACACCATGCTTGATATACAGAACCTGCACGCCAGCATCGACGGCAAAGAAATCCTCAAGGGCATCACTCTCCAGATCAAGGCGGGTGAGATCCATGCCGTCATGGGCCCCAATGGTTCGGGCAAGTCAACGCTTTCAAAGCTGCTCGCTGGCCACGAGGACTACACGGTCACCGCCGGTAGCGTCCGCTTTCAGGACGAGGACCTGCTTGAACTTGACCCGGAGCTGCGAGCCGCCAACGGCATCTTCCTGGGGTTCCAGTATCCAGTCGAGATTCCCGGCGTCTCCAACATGGTGTTCCTGAAGGCGGCGCTGAACGCGCAGCGCAAGGCACGTGGCGAGAAGGAACTGGATGCCGGTGATTTTCTGGCCTGGGTGCGCCATCGCGTCAAGCTGATGCAGATGGACACGGCCATGCTCTCGCGCGGCGTCAATGAAGGCTTTTCCGGCGGCGAGAAGAAGCGCAACGAGATCCTGCAGATGCTGGTGCTCGAACCCAAGCTGATGGTGCTGGATGAAACCGATTCCGGTCTTGATATCGACGCGCTGAAGGTGGTGGCGGACGGCATCAACCTGATGCGTTCACCGGAGCGCGCCGCCTTGCTGGTGACGCACTACCAGCGGCTGCTGGACTATGTGCAGCCGGACTACGTCCACGTGCTTGCGGGTGGGCGCATCGTCAAGTCCGGCGGCCCCGAACTGGCGCGTGAACTGGAAGAGAAGGGCTACGGTTGGATCCAGCAGGCGGCCTGAAAATGGACATGCTCGCTTCCTACCGCCGCGCATTTGAAGCGCTGCCCGCGGCGGCACAGACCGCGCCGCGCCGCGCCGCCCTGGAACGCTTTCTGGCACTGGGCCTGCCTTCCACGCAGCTCGAAATCTGGAAGTACACCGACCTCGCACCGCTTGCAGCATTGCCGGAAGCGGCACTGTTGCCGGAGCCCGAGGCCACGAGCCCAGATACCGCCGAATACGCGGACGGTCTCGACGCGCTGAACAGTGCCTACGCCAGCGGCATTGATCGCAGTATTCCCGCCGCAACCCGACTGGCCGAGCCGCTGCGCCCCGAGAACAGGACGCACCAGCGCCATCGGCTGCGGCTTGAACAAGGCAGCGAGGCCACGCTGATTCTCAATACCTCCGGCGATGCGCTGTTCCAGACAATATTCGCCGATATCGATCTTGCCCCAGGCAGCCGCCTGCATCTGATCCGCATCAGCGACGCAGGCATGGATGCGCATCGGGTGACGCGGGTCCGGCTCCGCCTTGCACGCGACGCCTATGCGGACGTGGTCAGCGTGGATCTTGGCGGCAAACTGTCACGACACGACCTGTACGTGGATCTGAACGAGCCGGGCGCCGAGGTGCATGTACATGGACTGTATGCACCCACCGGCAGCGGCCATGTCGACAATCACACCTGGATCGAGCACCGCGCACCGCACTGCATCAGCCGCGAGTCGTTCCGGGGGCTGGCGCGCGACAAGGCGCATGCAGTGTTCAACGGCATGATCCGCGTGCATCCGGACGCGCAGAAGACCGACTCCGAGCAGCGCATCGCCAATCTGATCCTGTCCCCGGGCGCGGTAATCAACGCCAAGCCTGAGCTGGAGATCTACGCTGACGACGTCAAGTGCGCGCACGGCGCCACCTTCGGACAGCTCGATACCGAGGCCCTCTTCTATCTGCGCTCGCGCGGTCTGCCGGAGTCCACCGCGCGTGCCCTGCTGATGTGGACCTTTGCTCACGACATCCTGCGGCATATCCCGCTCGATGATGTACGCGGCCGGGTCAGCCAGCGCCTGCTGCGTCAGTTGCCTGGTGGCGAGCAGGTCGGAGCACTGCAGTGAGCACGGCTTTCGACGTCGAGGCGGTACGGGCACAGTTCCCGATTCTTCAGGAACGCGTGCGCGGCAAGCGCCTGGCGTATCTCGACAATGCCGCAACCACGCAGAAGCCCGAAGCCGTGCTGCAGGCGCTGGATGCGTACTATCGGCACGCCAATGCCAACGTCCACCGTGCCGCGCACGAGCTGGCCGAGCGCGCCACCGGCCTGTATGAAGGCGCGCGCGATCGCATTGCACAGTTTCTCAATGCCACGCGTGAGGAGATCGTGTTCACGCGCGGCACGACGGAGGCCATTAATCTCGTCGCGCGCAGTTTTCTGCAGCCGAATCTGCAGGCGGGTGATCAGGTGCTGGTCACCGGGATGGAACACCACTCCAATATCGTGCCCTGGCAGCTGGCCGGCGCGCGGACGCTGGCAGCGCCCGTACGGGATGACGGCAGCCTGGACCTGGACGCCTGGCGTGCACTGCTTACGCCTGCGGTCAAGCTGGTGGCGGTCGTGCACGTCTCCAATGCACTCGGCACCGTGAATCCGGTCGCAGAGATGATTCGCGAAGCACACGCCCGCGGCATTCCGGTGCTGGTCGATGGTGCGCAAGCCGTCGCGCATCTGGCAATCGACGTCAAAGCACTGGACGCGGACTTCTATTGCTTCTCCGCGCACAAGCTGTACGGACCCACCGGTTTTGGCGTGCTCTACGCCAAGCGTGCGCACCTGGAAGCCATGCCACCCTGGCACGGAGGCGGCGACATGATCCGCACCGTGGCCTTTGAAGGCAGCACCTGGAACGACGTGCCGTACAAGTTCGAAGCCGGCACTCCGGACATGTCCGGGGCCATCGGCACTGCAGCCGCCATTGAGTGGCTCAGCGCCATCGGCTTTGAGCAGATACAGGCGCATGAACACGCCCTGCTCGACTATGCGACACCACAGATGCAAGCGATACCGGGCCTGCAAATGGTCGGCACAGCCCCCGGCAAGAGCGGCATCCTGTCGTTCGTGATGGACGGTCCGCACCCACAGGACATCGGCAGCGTGCTCGACATGGAGGGGGTGGCGGTGCGCACTGGCCACCATTGCACCATGCCGCTGATGGCGCGCTTTCAGGTGCCCGCCACCGCACGCGCTTCAATTGCGATCTACAACACGCGAGACGACATCGACCAGCTCATCGCCGGTCTGCATAAGGTGCAGCGGCTGTTTGCCTGAAGTGGACTAGCTGCCGCGCAGATCGACAATGCGCAGGTCCAGGCTTTCGCGACCCTGGTAGCGATTCACCGCGGCGACGTAGGCAAGCCGCACACGGCCTCGGCTCACCTGACGTTCGGCGCCGTTGAAGTCGATGGCGGGCAGCGTCTGGTTGCCCGCGCGCAGGCGGTACTTGATGTGCGCGCCATCGGCGCCCACCGGACGTGACTCCACGACCTCGAAGTCACCCTCGAACAGCGGCTCAGGAAACCCTTGGCCCCAGGGACCCGCCGACTCCAGCATGCGTGCGGTTTCCAAGCTCAACTCGCTGGCGGCTAACTCACCGTCGGTATCCAGACAGTGCTGCAAGCTATCTGCATCCAGCAACTGCCTGCAGGTCTGATCAAAGCGCTGCCGGAACTCAGCCAGCGCGGCCTCGCGCAGACTCAGGCCGGCGGCCATTGCATGCCCTCCAAAACGTTCAATCAGGCCCGGTGCCTGCGCGTCGATCGCCACCAACACATCGCGCAGATGCAGGCCGGGAATGGAACGCCCTGACCCCTTGAGCATGCCCGCCTCCTGAGCCCGCGCGAACGCAAATACGGGGCGATGCAGGCGCTCCTTGATGCGCCCGGCAACAATTCCAACGACGCCCTCGTGCCAGTCTTCTTGGAACAGACTGACGCCAACGCTCTCGTCATCGGCCAGCAACTCAAGCGCGTCCTCGCTCATCTGCGCCTCGATCTCGCGACGGCTGCGATTGAACTGATCGAGCGCGCGCGCTAGCGGCATCGCAGTACTCATATCCGGTGCGATCAGGCACTCGATTCCGGTACGGATATCGTCCAGGCGGCCCGCCGCATTGATTCTGGGGCCCAAGACAAAGCCCAAGTCCTGAGCGCTGAGCCGCGCCGGCTCGCGGCCCGCAACCTGCAGCAGCGCCTCGATACCGGGTCGCGCGCGGCCTGCGCGGATGCGCCTCAAGCCCTGCTCCACCAGCACCCTGTTGTTGTGATCCAGCCGCACCACGTCGGCCACCGTACCCACTGCAACCAGATCCAGAAACTCGGACAGGTTCGGCTCGGCCCCTGCCGAGAACGCACCCCGCGCACGCAGGCAGGCGCGCAGCGCGAGCAGCACATAGAACATCACGCCCACGCCGGCGAGATGCTTGGAGGGGAATGCACAACCCGGCTGATTGGGATTGACGATGGCATCCGCAGCCGGCAGCGCCACACCGGCGAGGTGGTGATCGGTCACCACCACCTGCAAGCCCAGCGCGCGCGCATGGGCAACGCCGACCAGGCTGCTGATGCCGTTGTCCACCGTCACCAGCACGTCCGCGCCGGTGGCAGCGGCGAGTTCCGCCAGCGCCGGTGACAGGCCGTAGCCCATGCGAAACCGATCCGGCACCACGTAGTGCACGGTGGCAGCGCCCAAGGCGCGCAGCCCCAGCACCGCCAGCGCCGTGCCGGTGGCGCCATCCGCATCGTAGTCACCGGCAACGACTATGGCCCGCTGCTGCGCGATGGCATCTGCCAGCAACTCGGCTGCGGTGTCGATACCCAGCAAGGCCTGCGGCGGCATCAGATCCTTTAGTTCCAGCGCTAATGCCTCAGCACCCACACCCCGCGCCGCGAGTACGCGTCGCAGTACGGGGGGTAGTTGCTGCGGCAACGCATCCGGGTCGCCACTCGGACGACGGCGGAGGCGTGGGCGGTTCACGGCCTGCGGGCGCCCTACTTCAGATGCGCCAGCAAGGCCTTCTCAACGGCGCTGCGCTCGGCCGGAACCTGGATCAGCCCTTTGAGCCCGTCCTTCATGATGACGTCCGGATCCTTGAGGCCGTTGCCGG
>JBFJKG010000080.1:0-7694 GCA_041635075.1 Solimonas sp. | reverse complement strand
CTCGCGCAGGGTCTCGATTGCACTCCAGGTTATTCCTGCGTCCCCGGAGCGGCGCATGCGGATCGACGGTCGGCGCGGTTGCTGGCCGGCGGCCTCGTCCTGCCAGACCACCCAGACCTGGTTGCCGAGCGCGGCGACCTGCGGAAAGCGCGCACTGTCTGAGTCACTCAGCGTCAGCGGCGCGTCCCAGCGGTCGCCACTGCCTCTGCGGTACTGCACTCGCGTGGCGCCGGGCTCGTGGATTTCGGCAACGACGTGGCGATAGCCAGTGCTGACATCCAGATCGGCAAAGCCGCTGAATGCACCAGCGCTGCCCAGAACCCAGTGCGCGCCATCCTCCACGCCGCTATCGGAGGGGATCGGGACTTCCGGCTGCGCAACAGCGGCCGCGGTGGAGACAAAGATCGGGGAGGCAGTCGCGCGCAGCTGGTTGGGAATCTCCTGCGGCATCGGCACGATCGAGATCGGAATCTCGCTGGTGTCGAAGCTGTGCGGCAGTGACAGGCCCCTGACCTCAACGCGATACCATCCAGCGGCAGGTGCCTCGACATCCAGAAGATAGCTGGCTTGCAGTTCCAGCAGACTGGGACTGAACGTGGCTAGCGGCCCGGCGCTGCGCCCGGGTGCCGCGTACACCAGCACCGTGGTTCCCATGCCGCGATCCACGCTGATTCGCAGCTGGCCCTTGTGCCCCAGTGGTGCGATCACTTCGTCGCCGCTGGTGGCTTCAAACTCACCATCGCCGTCAAAGTCGGCTTCGAGATTGACTATAGGAGCGGCGGCATCGGCGTGCAGCCGTGTGCGACCGTCGCGCAGCCCCTGCAGGATGCCGCGCTCGCTGCGACCCGCAGCATAGACCTCGGTGGTCGGTAGCCCCGGGCCGGCCAATAGCCAGATTTCGCGGAAGTGGTTGTCGCTGCCGCCGGCGATACCGAAGCGATAGCCTGCGTTCCAGCGGTGCTCGGCGTAGTCGATCTCTTTTTCGATGTTGCTGGCGCGGTTCCAGGTTTCGACCAGGTCCGCGCCAACCGCGCTGGCACGTGCGTTGGGCGAGCCATCGTCGTTGACCTCACCGTCGTCGGGATGTGCGGTTACCCAGACGGCGCCCTGGCTATGCGCGAACCAGATCGACTGTTGCAGGCGCCTCAGATCTCCGCTGTCGCCGTCATCCGCGCCCTGGACCACGGTGTCCACCGCACCATGCACCGTCGCATGCGGGGAGCCATTGGCCTCTTCGCCGGGAATGAGCAGCAGCGCGCTGCTCTCCCAGTTCGGATCGTAGTGCTGGTCGTAAGTGCGATGGTCGGTCAGTGGCAGGAAGTCGAGTCCGCTGAGGCGCGCGAAGCTGATCTGGTCCTGGATCGCCACGTTGCCAGGGCCGCGGTCATCGGCCAGCTGCCGGGGTGCGCTGCCGTCTGAAGAATGATCGTCATGCACATGCAGATCACCTTTGAGCCAGATCGAGGTCACCGCCGCCGGCGGTGGTGGCGGTGGTGGCGGCGGGGTAGGCGTTCCCGCCAGCGGTTGAGAATCGCCGCCACAGGCGGCGAGACCACACAGCATGCCGATTACCGCCATTGGGCGCAGTCCGTAGTTCACGCGGCTTGGTCTCCCCTCAGAATCCAATGTGATGTGATGTTGCCGTCCAATCTACCAAGAGACGATGACTATATGAGTATCTCGTGGTTCGCTTTCGGGGCCGCCCGTACCGGGCTGAATTTCCTAGCGGACCGAATGTGACTGACGAGTAGCTTTCAGTCATCATCAGCCCTGACCCTTGCTCCACCCGTCGTGATAGTCGATACAAGCGCATAAATGAACTCACCCGTCAGACGTGATCACTTGGGGAGTGCGGCTTTCGATAGCCTGCCGCTACCCGCCGCGCTGCTGGATGCCAGGACCCTGTGTTTCATCGCCGTCAATCCGGCGCTCAGCAGTGCCTTCGGCTACAGCGACAGTGAGCTGATCGGCCGTCCGTTGGCGGTGCTGCAGGAGCGGCCCAGCGCCCATGATGGTCTCGCGCGCCTGCGCAGCAGCAACGGCGGCGAGCACACGCTGTACCAGCATGTGCGCACGATCGAGGGTGACGGTGAGCCGATGCTGGTCTGGACAGCGCACCCTTGCACGCCCGAGGCCGATGTCCAGCAAGTCGATCCGCTGACCGGATTGATGAACCGCCGCGGATTTGAAGCCTGCCTGCGATCGCGCATGGCGATGCACGAAGGCACGCTGATCTACATTGAGGTCGATCAGTTCAAGCTGGTCAACGACGCCTACGGCCGCGAGGCTGGCAACGATCTGCTGCTGCAGTTGGCGCGTTTGCTGCAGAGCCTGCTGCGCGATGGCGACGAGTTGGCCTACCTGGGTGGAGACGAATTCGGGTTGCTGCTGAAGTACTCCGATACCGAGCGCGGATGGCAGGTAGCGGAGCGCTTGCGCTTTCAGGTGGCGGCACAGGGCTTCGAGTGGCGGGGCCGAAGCTACGGTGTGACGGTCAGCATGGGCATTGCCGCGTTCAGTGAGACGGCGCAGGATTTCACCGAGCTGCTGGCGGCGGCTGACGCTGCCTGCCGCACTGCCAAGCAGCACGGCCGCAACCGCATCGAGATTTACCGCGCCGATGACGGCGAACTGCAACGCGTGCGTGGCGAGCAATCCTGGGGTGCGCGCGTGCTGGAGGTGCTGGAGGGCGGCCGCTTCGCGCTGTTCCGGCAACGGGTCGTGGCATTGCAGGCGCCTGCCGACCCCGGGCACTACGAGGTGCTGCTGCGGCCGCAGGGTGCGCTGGGCTGGACCCTGCCCGGTGAACTGGTGCTGGCAGCCGAGCGTTACGGTCTGATGGCCCAGCTGGACCGTCGCATCGTGCTGCGCGCCCTGCGCTGGTTGTCGCAGACCCCGGCGGAACTGATGCCTAGCGCGGCGGTGAATCTGTCCGGCAGCAGCTTGACTGAAGGGGGCTTTGCCGCCTTCATCGCCCGAGCCATCGAGGAAACCGGAGTCAATCCGGAACGGCTGCGCTTCGAGATCACCGAGACCGCCGCCATTGCCAATATCCAGCGCGCGATTGTGCTGATCAATGCGCTGCGCGAACTCGGTTGCCACGTGGCGCTGGATGATTTCGGCTCGGGCATGTCGTCGTTCACCTATCTGAAGTCGCTTGCCGTGGATACGATCAAGATCGACGGCAGCTTCGTGCGCGGCATTACCAAGGATGCGACCGATGCGGCGATGGTGGAGGCGATCACCCGTCTGGCGCGCCTGCGGGGGTTGACGACGATTGCCGAGTGGGTGGAAGACGAACCGACCCTGGCCAGCCTGCGCGATATGGGCGTGGACTATGCTCAGGGGTTCTATCTGCATCGACCGGAGCTGTGGTCGCTGCCCTGAGTTCGACGTCGCCCGCTACAATTCGCGCCATCTTTACGCGAAGCGAGCCATGCGCCTTTCCAAGTTCCCGCTACACACCACCAAGGAAACTCCGGCTGACGCCGAGGTTGTCTCTCATCAGCTGATGCTGCGCGCCGGCTATATCCGCAAGCTGGGAGCCGGGCTCTACAGCTGGATGCCGATCGGCCTGCGCACCCTGTCGCGCATCGAAGCGATCGTCCGAGAGGAGATGAACCGTGCGGGGGCGCTGGAACTGCTGATGCCGTCGGTGCATCCGGCCGAACTGTGGCAGGAGTCCGGCCGCTGGCAGGTGATGGGCGATGAAATGCTGCGTTTCAAGGACCGGCACAAGAACGACTTCTGCTACGGGCCGACCCATGAGGAGGTCATCTGCCATCACGTCAAGCAGGACTTCCGCTCGTACCGCCAGCTGCCGGTCAATTTCTACCAGATCCAGACCAAGTTCCGCGATGAGCGCCGGCCGCGCTTCGGCGTCATGCGCTCACGTGAGTTCCTGATGAAGGATGCGTATTCCTTTCACATGGACGCGGCTGACCTCGAACGCGAGTACTACAACATGCGCGAGGCGTACACGCGCATTTTCACTCGCATCGGCGCGACGTTCCGCGTGGTCAAGGCCGATAGCGGCAATATCGGCGGTGCGTTGTCCGAGGAGTTTCACATTCTTGCCGGCTCGGGCGAGGATCTGCTCGCGGTAGCAGAAGGCGGCAGCTATGCCGCCAATGTCGAGGCGGCCGAAACCCTGCCCACTGGAAAGGCCCGTGCCAGCGCCGGTGCAAGCCTGGAGAAAGTCGCCACACCGGGGCAGAGAACCTGTGAACAGGTGTCGAAGTTCCTTGATGTCCCGCTGACCGGCAAGGTCAAGCTGCTGGTGGTCAAGGGGCGCGAAGGCGGGCTGGTCGGAATCGCCCTGCGCGGTGATCATCAACTCAATGAGATCAAGGCGGCCAAGCACCCCAAGGTTGCGAGTCCCTTGCAGATGGCGGCGCCGGAGGAGGTGCAGAAGGCGTTTGCGTGCGAAGTCGGTTATCTGGGGCCGGTGAGATGCCCGGTTCCGGTCATCGCCGACTACGCCGCAGTGGCGCTGGCCGACTTTGTCTGCGGTGCCAATGAAAACGACCATCATCTGCGCGGTGCCAACTGGGGGCGCGACTGCCCCGAGCCGGAGGCTGCCGATCTACGCATGATCGCCGAGGGTGACCCGGCCCCCGACGGACAGGGCACGATCAAGTTCTACCGGGGCATCGAAGGAGGGCACATCTTCCAGCTGGGGCAGAAATACACGCGCGCGATGGGCGTGTCGGTGCTTGACGAGAAGGGGCAGGCAGTGACGCCGGAGATGGGTTGTTACGGCGTGGGTGTCACCCGGCTGGCCGCCGCGATCATCGAGCAGTCCTTTGATGCGAACGGCATCATCTGGCCAGATGCAATCGCGCCGTTCCGCGTCATCCTGTGCCCGATTGGCATGGACAAGTCAGAGGCCGTGCGGCAGGCCACCGAGCAACTCTATGCGGAGTTGCTGGCCGCAGGTATCGATGTGGCGCTGGATGATCGGGGTCAACGACCGGGATCGATGTTTGCCGATGCCGAGCTGATCGGCATTCCGCACCGCATCGTCATCGGTGACAAGGGCTTGGCGCAGACGCAGTTCGAGTACAAGCATCGCCGTGCCGAGAAGGCAGAAATGATTCCCGCCACCGCTGCGGCGGTGCTGGAGAAGCTGGCGGCGTAGCCGGTGCGTTCCCGGCCCGCATCGGCATGTTAAGGCGCATGAAGCTCCGCTACCGGCCGCGGTATCTGTCGACCGCGCTGCGGTCGCTGCTTCTGCTGGTGCTCTTGGGTGGCTCGCTGCGGGCAGCGGCGGCACCGGCGGCGGCGACGGCACCTCCCGACCCAGAGCTGCGCGAGTTGCTGGTCAAGGCTGTGAATGCCGCGGACAGCTTCGAGCACCGCTACGATGCCGAGGTGTGGCTGGTGGACATGTCCGAGCGGCTCAAGCGCCTGCTTCCGGACGATACGCAGCGCCTGGAGTTGCTGCGGCTGGTTCACCGCGAGGCGCGACGGGCCAAGCTCGCACCGGAGCTGGTGCTGGCCGTGATCGAGGTCGAGAGCTACTTCGACCGCTATGCGGTTTCGGTAGCGGGTGCCCAGGGCCTCATGCAGGTCATGCCGTTCTGGCTCAAGGAGATCGGCAAGCCCGATGACAACTTGTTCCATATCGAGACCAATCTGCGCATGGGGTGCACGATTCTTAAGTTTTATCTCGACAAGGAGCAGGGCAACCTGGTCAATGCGCTGGGCCGCTACAACGGCAGCCTGGGCCGTGTCGAATATCCGATCAAGATCATCAACGCACTCAACCGGCGCTGGTACCGAAGCTAGCCAGCGTTCTTGGCGCGCCACGCGGCCAGATTCGCCGCCGCCTGTCTCTGCACCTTGTTCTGCAGGAAACGCGTGCGCCCCAACAGTTTTCCGCTGAAGCCCAGGGCCTGGCCGGCCCAGCGCGCGAAGTCGAAGTTGTCGGTATGGCGCAGGATCAGGCCATCACGGAATTCGAAGCGCGCTTCGATGATGTTGTGTACCGGCCGGCCGGTTGCGGTGAAGGTATACCAGGCTTCCCAGTGCGCTGAGCCCTGGGCCTGACTGGCAAGGACATCCCGGTATTCCAGCTTCAGATCCGCCGCGCGGGCGCACAGCATGGACCACATCGCGCGTACACCAGCGGCGTCGAGGTCCGGAAACGCCGGATCCGAGAATCGGGCTTCTGCGTGGTAGCAGCTGCCCATGGTCGCGGCGTCGCGCTGCTGGAATGCCTGATAGAACCGATTGATCAGTTCGCGATGAGCTTTCATGCGCAGGCCTCCCCCGGCCGTGGATGCATCTAAGCGCTTGCTGCGTCGGCAAGTCGCCTCGGATTTCAAGGGTATCCGTCGCGGGTATCTGTCGCAACGATCGCATGTTGCAAGCTAGCGGCGAGGCTGATGCGCGAGCGCAATCGCGTTCACCACTTCATCAATGCTGGGATGGTGGCGAATCGTCAGCTGTTGTCCCACGCGCAGACGCTCGGGTCGATCCAGCACATCGAGGTTGGCCTGCCAGATCAGCGGCCAGAGCCAACTGTTGCCGTAGAACTCGCGGTGTCCGGCAATTGACCAGAGGCTGTCACCGGGCTTGACCGTATAGCGCGTGTGGTCCTGAGCCAGTTGCCGGTTCAGTGAGACCAGCAGGTCGTAGGCACGGCGGCTCTGCTTGCGGGCCAGCGCCAGCTCCGCAATGCGCACACGCTCCAACTGCGCGTCGCTGAGCCCGGTGGCAGCCTGTACGGTGCGCAGCTGCTGCTCCGCCCGATGGTGATAGTGCCCACTGAGCGCGAGATCGGTGCGTTGAACCACCTCGTCTGCGAGTCGCTGGGCCTGCGGATGATTGCCGCGGCCCGCAGCAGCCTCCGCATCCGCAAACAGGCTCTGCAGCTCGCGTTGCTCCTGCCAGCCCTGCAGCAGGCGCCGACCCTCGTCGAGCCGCGCGTTGGCGGTATTGAGCAGGCGCACGGTGGTGGGGTTGGGGATCGTGGCAACGGCCGTCGAGGGCCGTGGCGCTGGCATCGGCGTGTTCGCGCAAGCGCTGAACAGTGCGTTCAGCGACAAGGCCAGGGCCAGACCAGCGGTGGGTCGGATCGACATGCCCGCTAGAATAGTGCGCTCCACCCAGCGGCGCACGCCGCCCGACGCACCGACCATGAGCACTGCTGCCGAAATCCTTGTGCTGTACTACTCCCGCCACGGATCGGTGGCGCGCATGGCGAGGCTGATTGCCCGCGGGGTTGAGTCGGTCCCTGGTGCGCAGGCGCGGCTGCGTACCGTGCCGCCGGTGACGGCTGATCACGAGGTGCGCGGGCCCGCTGTGCCTGAGGCGGGCGCACCCTATGCGTCGCACCGGGATCTGCAAGCGTGCGCGGGGCTGATCCTCGGCAGTCCGACGCGCTTCGGCAATATGGCGGCACCGTTGAAGTACTTTCTGGATGGCACCTCTGCGCTATGGCTTTCCGGGATCCTCTCCGGCAAGCCGGCGGCCACCTTTACCTCCACCAGTACCCAGCACGGCGGCCAGGAGAGCACCTTGTTGTCGATGATGCTGCCTTTGCTGCATCACGGCATGCTGCTGGTGGGTCTGCCGTTCACAGAGCCGGCCATGAACACCACGCGCAGCGGGGGCACGCCGTATGGCGCATCTCATGTGGCCGGGATCGGCCATCAGCCGCAGCCCTTGAGCACTGACGAGGAGGTGCT
>JBFJKG010000079.1:0-7711 GCA_041635075.1 Solimonas sp. | reverse complement strand
AGCTTGTCGAAGCGCTGCGCTGCCTTGCTGCGTTCGGCTGAAAGCGTTCTGGCGGCGGCGCGGTACTGGGTCAGCGCCTTCTGCTTCTGCTGCTCAAGGGCTTCGAGCCGGCCGGCAGCATGCTCGGATTCATCCAGCTGAGCACGCAACGCCAGCAGGCGAGCGCCCAGTTCAGCCGGTTTGACGCGGTGCTTGCGCGCCAGCTCGTGTACGGCGGTCATCCGCTGCTCCGCCAGTGCCAGGCGTTCAGGGTCCAGGTCGAGGCGTTCAAGCACGTGGCGCAGGCTGTCGGCCGCTTCGCGCACCTGCTCCTGGGCGCCATTGACGCATTCCAGTGCGGCGCGAAACGCATCGTCTATCGGCACCAGCGACTCCAGGGTGCCGCCGATGGTTGCCAGTTGGTCGTAAAGACTGCCGTCACCGCCGTAGAGTTGCTCTTGGGCACTGCCGCCGTCCTGCAGCAGGCGCTCGGCGTGCGCCAGCTTGCGGTGCTCAGCTTCCAGCTGTTCAAGTTCACCTTCAGCCAGATTCAGGGCTTCGAGTTCGCTGAGCTGGAAGCGCAGAAATTCAAGCTGGGCCGGATCGCGTTCGCCGCCGGCCTGCAGTCGCTGGATCAGCCGCTGCGCTTCGGCGTAGTCAACGGCGGCATCGCGAACCTTGGCCAACTGCGCGGCATAGCCGCCGTAGTCATCGAGCAGACGCCGCTGTACGTCGGTACGCAACAGCGTCTGGCTTTCCGACTGACCGAAGATTTCAATCAGATGCTCACCCAGTTCTCTGAGCTGGCCGGCGTTGACCGCAGCACCGTTGACATAGGCGCGCGTGCGCCCCTCGGCATAGACCACGCGGCGGATCAGCAGCAGCTGCGCATCGTCGGCGTCGGCTAGGTCGTGCTCGGCCAGCCAGGCAGCGGCGACAGAAGCGGGCTGCAGCTCGAAGCTCGCGCTGATTTCGGCCTTTTCCTGCCCGGCGCGCACCAGCGCCGCGTCGGCGCGGGTACCCATGGCCAGGCCGATGGCGTCGATCAGGATCGACTTGCCGGCACCCGTTTCGCCGGTGAGCACGGTAAAGCCGGTGCCGAAGTCCAGATCCAGGCCATCGATGATCGCCAGATTGCGGATAGTCAGTTGCTTGAGCATGGTCAGCGCGTGGCGGGCTCCGCGCCGGGGCCGCGGCCCCAATGAAGTTTGTTGCGCAAGATATTGAAGTAGCTATATGTTTTTGGGTGAATCAGGCTCAGTCGGGCATCCGCGCAGCGGACCTCCAGGCAGTCACCCGGCAATAGCCGCTGACTGGTCTGGCCATCGCAGGTGGCGGTTGCTTCGGTCTTGCCGGTGCCGCGCAGAACGATGCCGACGCGCTGGCGGGCGCTGACCACGATCGGCCGGTCGGACAACGTATGCGGGCAGATTGGCACCAGGCTGATGGCCTCCAGCGCGGGATGCAGCACCGGACCGCCACCCGACAGTGCATAGGCGGTTGAACCGGTTGGCGAGGAGACGATGAAGCCATCGGCTCGGTGTTGCGAGATGAATTCGTCATCCAGCCAGGTCTCGAACTCCAGCATGCGAATCGAGGCTTGGTTGCGCACCACGACGTCATTGACGGCCAGCGTAGGCGGCGTTGCCACGCCTTCGCGCAGGATGCGCGCCGACAGCAGCAGGCGTTCCTCCCGCACATGCTCGCCGGCAAACACCTTGGCCAGGGTTTCGCGCATGTCCTCGGGGCGCACATCGACCATGAAACCCAGCCGCCCCTGGTGCACGCCCAGTATCGGTACGCCGGCAGGCGCCATGTCGCGCGCAACCGACAGCAGTGTGCCGTCGCCACCGACCGCAACCACCAGATCACAGGCTGCGGCCAACTCGGCGCGCGATCCACGCTCGATGCCGGCCGGGCTGCGCGCCAGTTCCGCGCTTTCGTTCTCGATCAGCACGCGCCGCCGCAGGCCGCCGAGTTCATTGCAAAGCGCAAGCAACGCCGGCGCTACCTGGGGGTCGCGACGTTTGCCGATGACGCCAACGGTCTGGAAGGAGCTCATGGGAGTGCGAAATGGAATCGCGCGAACTTAGCATGAACCTGCGCTTCCGCAAGGGTTGGCCGCGTTCGGCGCCCCAGCTATTGAAATCGTGGCGGAAGTGCTTCACGTTTAGCGTATGTCCGAAGCCCTTGACGCCCGCGCCGCCGAACTGCTGAAACTGCTCGTGGAGCGGTACATCCATGATGGGCAGCCGGTCGGTTCGCGCACGCTCTCGCGCATGGTCACGCTGGGCCTGTCGGCAGCCACGATCCGCAATGTGATGGCGGACCTGGACGAATTGGGCTTTGTCGCCTCACCGCATACCTCGGCGGGGCGCATCCCGACCAACCGCGGCTATCGCTACTTTGTGGATTCGCTTCTCGCGCCGGAGCCGCTGACCGACGAGCAGCAGTCGAAGATGGCCGAGGAATTGCTGCCGGGCCACCGCTCCCAGGCCGACATGGTGCTGGCTGCCTCCAATCTGCTGTCGCAGCTGTCGCGCATGGCTGGCGTCGTCACCATTCCCCGGCGCAATCTGGCGGTGCTGCGGCGCATCGAGTTCCTGCCGCTGTCCGGAAACAGGGTGCTGGCGATCCTGGTGGTCAATCAGCATGAGGTTCAGAACCGGGTGATCCCGACTGAACGCCCCTATGGGGCCGACGAGCTGGAGCGCTATGCCAACCTGATCAACGACCAGTTTGCCGGCCGTGACCTCGTCAGCTTGCGCCAGCAGTTGGCGCAGGAGGCCGCTGACGCGCAGTCGCGCGTCAATCTGATGTTGCGCGATGCCGCAGCCATGGCCGAGCAGGCGATGCGCGGCTCGGAGCAGGGCGATTACGTGGTCGCTGGCCAGCCCAATCTGATGGGTTTTCAGGAAATGGGCGATGTGCAGCGGTTGCGCGGCCTGTTCGAGGCGCTGGATCGTAAGCGGGACCTGCTGCAGCTGTTCGACCAGTGCCTGGGCGCCGATGGCGTGCAGATCTTCATCGGCGACGAGTCCGGCTATCGGGTGCTGGATGAATGCAGCGTGGTCAGCTCGCCGTATTACGTTGATGGCCAGGTGGCTGGGGTCCTGGGGGTTATCGGCCCCACGCGCATGGCCTACCACCGGATCATCCCGCTGGTCCGCGAAACCGCCCGTATGTTGTCCGCGGGCTTGAAAAACAGCGGCTGAACCCACAGTTGGACACGAGCGGCGTCGGCATTGCCTGGCGCTGCCGGGTATCATTCGCGCCCGCGGCCGGCCAGGGACCGGCTCTGCGTTCAATCAGACAGACTCAAGACTAATGACCGACACCCCGGAAAACACGCCCCCCGTCGAGGACGTGCCAGTAGACGAGCTGGCCGCTGTTCAGGCGCAGCTGGCAGAGGCTGAAGCCCGAGCCGCGGCCGCCAAGGATGCACAGCTGCGTGCAATTGCCGAACTCGAGAACACCCGCCGGCGCTTTGAACGCGACGCCGTCAACAGCCTCAAGTACGCCGGCGAGAAGCTGCTAGGCGAATTGCTGGCCGTTGCCGACAGCCTGGAACTCGGACTCAAGGCTGCCGCTTCTGCCGATGCGCAGACGCAGGCGCTAGCCGAGGGCATGCAGCTGACCTGGCGCCAGCTGATTGGCGTGCTGGAAAAGAACGGCGTCAAGCAGATTGACCCTCAGGGTCAGCCATTCAACCCGGACCTGCATCAGGCGATGTCGGTGGCCGAATCGGCAGAGATTGCAGCCAATCACGTGATTTCCGTGATGCAGAAGGGCTACACCCTGCATGAGCGCCTGCTACGACCGGCAATGGTCGTGGTGTCACGCGCGCCTGCGGCCAGCACCTGAGCCGGCGGCGATACACCCCTTTAACCCTTGAAACGACGGCACACGCCACGATAAAGGCGTCAAGTCAAAAAGCATTCGGAGTTCCTCATGGCAAGAATTATCGGTATCGATCTCGGCACGACCAACAGCTGCGTCGCAATCATGGACGGCAACAGCGTCAAGGTCATCGAGAACTCGGAAGGTGAGCGCACTACGCCGTCGGTCGTGGCCTATACGGATGACGGGCAGACCCTGGTCGGTCGCTCGGCCAAGCGTCAGGCCGTCACCAACCATCTCAACACGCTGTTCGCGTTCAAGCGCCTGATTGGCCGTCGCTTCGACGACGCCGAGGTGCAGAAGGCGATCAAGCATTCGCCGTTCAAGATCGTCAAGGCCGACAACGGCGACGCTTGGGTGGAAGCCAAGGGCAAGAAGCTGGCGCCGCAGCAGGTGTCCGCCGAAGTGCTGATGAAGATGAAGAAGACTGCCGAGGACTACCTGGGCGAGAAGGTCACCGAGGCCGTGATCACGGTTCCGGCCTACTTCAATGATAGCCAGCGCCAGGCGACCAAGGATGCCGGCCGTATTGCCGGTCTCGACGTCAAGCGCATCATCAATGAGCCGACTGCGGCGGCGCTGGCCTATGGCCTCGACAAGGTTGCCGGCAGCGACAAGAAGGTCGCGGTCTATGACCTGGGTGGCGGCACCTTCGATATCTCGATCATCGAGATTGCCGATGTCGATGGCGAAAAGCAGTTCGAAGTGCTGGCCACCAATGGCGATACGTTCCTGGGCGGTGAGGACTTCGACCAGCGCGTGATTGAATACATCGCCGCTGAGTTCCAGAAGGAGCAGGGCATCGACCTGCACAAGGATCCTCTTGCCCTGCAGCGACTGAAGGAAGCGGCGGAGAAGGCCAAGATCGAGCTGTCCTCCTCGACCCAGACCGACATCAATCTGCCGTATATCACCGCAGACGCCAGCGGCCCCAAGCATCTGGCCCTGAAGCTGACGCGTGCCAAGCTCGAGTCGCTGGTCGATGACCTGATTTCGAACTCGATGGCGCCGTGCAAGATCGCCCTCAAGGATGCTGGCCTCAAGGCATCGGACATCGACGAAATCATCCTCGTCGGCGGCCAGACGCGCATGCCCAAGGTTCAGGAAGCGGTCAAGAATTTCTTTGGCAAGGAAGCCCGCAAGGACGTCAATCCAGACGAGGCAGTTGCATTTGGTGCGGCCGTGCAGGGCGCAGTGCTTGCGGGTGACCGCAAGGACGTGCTGCTGCTCGACGTCACCCCGCTGTCGCTCGGCATCGAGACGATGGGCGGCAAGATGACCAAGCTGATCGAAAAGAACACCACGATTCCGAGCAAGAAGTCGGAGACCTTCACGACCGCTGAAGACAACCAGACGGCAGTCACGATCCAGGTCTACCAGGGCGAGCGCGAGATCGCTTCGGCCAATAAGTCATTGGGCCGGTTTGATCTCACCGGGATTGCACCTGCGCAGCGCGGCGTGCCACAGGTCGAGGTGACGTTTGACATCGACGCCAACGGCATCCTGCATGTGACCGCCAAGGACAAGGCAACCGGCAAGGAGCAGAGCATCCGCATCACCGCGAACTCCGGCCTGTCGGAAGAAGAGATCAACAAGATGGTCAAGGACGCCGAGGCGCATGCCGAGGAAGACCGTCAGTTCAACGAGCTGGTGACCGCGCGCAATCAGGGCGATCAGATGATTCACGGCGTCGAGAAGTCGCTGAAGGATCTTGGCGAGCAGGTTGAAGCCGACGAGAAGAAGACGATTGAAGACGCGATTGCCGCGCTGCGCGAGTCTTTGAAGACGGAAGACAAGGCGGACATCACGGCCAAGACCGAAGGACTGGCACAGGCTTCGGCCAAGCTGATGGAGCGTGTGTACGCCCAGAAGGGCGCCGCCGACGCCGAAGCTGCCTCGTCTGAAGGCGCAGCCAAGGCAGATGGCGATGTGGTTGACGCCGAGTTCACCGAGGTCAAGGACCAGAAGTAAGCGGTATCGCAGACGCGTCAACGGCGCAGAAGCAGTAGAGGCGCAAAGCCGCAGCCATCACCCGCGGTCTTTGCGCCCTTTGCGCTTCTGCGCAATTCATTTTTGGGGAGCGCCGGATGTCGAAGCGGGACTACTACGAGGTACTTGGGGTTGGGAAGCAGGCCAGTGACGATGAGCTGAAGAAGGCTTATCGCAAGCTGGCAATGAAGTTTCACCCCGACCGCAATCCGGGCGACAAGGCGGCCGAAGAACGTTTCAAGGAAGTCAGCGAAGCCTACGAGGTGCTGACTGACGAACAGAAGCGCGCCGTCTATGACCAGTACGGGCATGAGGGCCTGCAGCGCGGTGGCGGTGGCGGCGGCTTTGGTGGCGCCGGCGGTTTCTCCGACATCTTTGGCGACGTCTTCTCAGACATTTTCGGCGGCGGCGGACGCGGTGGCCCACGGCGCGGTTCCGACCTGCGCTACATCATGGAGCTGTCGCTGGAGCAGGCGGTGTTCGGCTCGGCGGAAACCATCCGTATTCCAAGTTGGGAAGACTGCAGCAGCTGTCACGGCCATGGCACGGCCGATGCGAAGAAGCCACCGACCTGCCCGAGCTGCAAGGGCGCCGGTCAGGTCCGCGTGCAGCAGGGCTTCTTTGTGCTGCAGCAGGCCTGCCCGACCTGCCGTGGCCGCGGTACCGCAGTCACCGACCCCTGCAAGAGCTGCCGTGGCGCCGGCAAGGTGCGGCGCGAGAAGACGCTGGAGGTCAAGATTCCGGCTGGCGTGGATACCGGTGATCGCATACGCCTGAACGGCGAGGGCGAGCCTGGTGATCGTGGTGCAGGTGCTGGCGATCTGTACGTGCAGATCAACGTCAAGCCGCACGAGATCTTTGAACGTGACGGCAACGACCTGCATTGCACGATGCCGATTTCAGTGGTGACTGCTGCGCTTGGCGGCTCGCTGGGTGTGCCCACGCTGGAAGGAGCCGTCGAAATCGATGTTCCTGAAGGCACACAGAGCGGCAAGCAGTTCCGCTTGCGCGGCCGCGGTGTGCGTGGCGTCCGCAGTTCCAGCTCGGGTGACCTGTATTGCACCGTGATGGTGGAGACGCCCGTCAGGCTCAGCAAGAGACAGAAGGAACTGCTGCAGGAGTTTGGTGCAACGCTGGATGAGGAGGAAGGCACCCATCATCCGGAGGCGTCCTCCTGGCTCGGACGCGCGCGTCAGTTCTTCGAGGACCTGAAGGGCTAGCCGCCCAACATCTCCAGGGCAGTGCTAGGACCCGCTCAGCACGTCCCGCAGTTGACGCAGCGACTGTACCGACTCACGCTCTATCCGCCGCTGGCCCAGTACGCGGTTGTACAGTTTCAGCAACAGACCCGGCAGCTCGTACGACAACAGGCGAGTAAACACGGTGCCACCGCCTTCAGCGGTCAGGCGGTACTCGAGCCTGAGCGTGACGCCGTTGTCAGCCCGCGCTTTGGCGATCCAGATACGGGGCCGCTGACACTCGATCACCGTCCACGAAAGATGCGCCTCGCGGCCGCCGGCAGAGATGTCTTCCTCGAAGTGGCTGCCCACTGACAGCGGAGTCTCTGCCCCGGGCTCCAGGCGCAACGACGAAGGGTGCCACTCGGGCCAGCGCGCAGGCGTCGAAACATAGTCAAAGACCTGCTCGATCGGCTGGGCGATGTGTATCTGATGCTGTAGCTGCGGCATGGTTACTCTGCAGCGTCCGCACGGCGTCGAAACACGCTGAGATGATCCAGCGGCAGATCCTGATCCACCAGCACGCCGGTTTCAGTTACCAGAATGTCGGTAGGCTCGAACATGGGTGGCCGCCCCATACGCACCGAAGACGGGAAGGTGAAGGT
>JBFJKG010000078.1:0-7797 GCA_041635075.1 Solimonas sp. | reverse complement strand
CCGATGTCCTGGCCTCCAGTCAGTGCGAGGAAGAACTCGCGCCAGATGTGCGCGCCGCGTGAGTCGAGATTGGCGTGACTGTCCCAGCCGGCCAGTGCCGCGCAGGCGGTGGCCGCATCGCCGCTGGCGTCGGCGCACTGGTCGCCGAGTACCGCATCCAGTGCCAGCTCTGCCGAATGCACGCGCGCTGACAAGGTGACCTGTTGCAGCAACGGCAGCGTGAAGCCGATGCCCGGCAACCCATCGCTGCCGTCCAGTCGCTCCAGCACCTGGCGGATGGACAGGCGGGTGCGCAGGCTGCGCTCGCTTTCTTCGGCACCGATGATGCGCGCGTAGCCGGTAAGCGGCTCCGCCGGATTGGTCAGCCAGTGGCTGTCGTTGTTGTTGGCCACCCAGTCGTCGCGTTGCAGCGTGGGCAGATTGCCGGGCCCGAAAATGCCGGGGACCGGCGCGTCATCGTCGCTGTCCCACTCGCAGTCGCTGCGCGAGCCGTCGAGCACGGGCAGACCGGGAACCAGGGTTTGCAGCACCTGGTGCAGGGGGATCGCCTGACAGGTGGTGATCTTGCTGTCCGGCACATTCGGGACGACCGACACATCGCCGTAGTAGGCCTTGCCGCCAGGGCCGCTGGCGACGGTATTGACCCAGGGGATGCCCAGTATCTCAGCGTGAAGCTGGATGAACTCATCCAGCGACTGCGCCTGATTCCAGCGCGCGAACTGGTTGATCAGACGGTCGTTCTCGGCGTTGGCATCGCGCAGGGTATAAGCCTTGAGCGGCGTCCAGCCCAGCACGGGTACACCGCTGGCTTCCAGCACCAGCATCGGGCCGTAGTGCGAGCGATAAAGGATGCGTGTCTGCTCGCTTAGGCTGCCATCGCTTTGCTTGACCTGAATCGTGACCGGCACCTGCTCAATGTCACGGAAGGCCCCGTCGTAGAAATACTGCAGCGGGTTCAGCGGATTGAGCGTCAGCTCGTAGAACGTGAAGCGGTATGCAGTGGAGACCGTATGGCTCCAGGCAACGTGATTGTTGAATCCGATCAGGATCGCCGGCACGCCATAAAGCGAGCTACCCATGATGTCGAGTTCGCCGGGAATCGTCGCATGGGCCATGTACAGGCGTTCGGGTCCGGTCCATGGGAAATGGGGGTTGCCGAACACCATGCTGCTGCCGTCCTGGGTGGCGTCGCGGCCCAGCGCATACATGTTGCTGCCAAAACGGCGGCCTTGGAGTTCGGTGAAATAGCGCAGCGGGCCGGGATCGGCCTTGAGCGCTGAACGCGATCGTTCGGCTTTGGCGCCGGCTTCGGTCGTACCGGTTAGCGCCGATGCTGTAACCAGCGGCGCCGCATTGGCAATCTCGTTGATGAAAACTGAGGAACTGGCGATCAGCGCCAAACGCAGATAGCGGCGGTACATGTCGTCAGTGTCGATTTCAAACAGCCAGTCGGCGCTGCGGCAGGCTTGATGGCGGCCCGCGTGCCCGCCCGCCTTCAACTCGCGGATATATCGGTTGTAGCCATCGACAAAGCCACGGGTCACGTCCTGAAAGCTCGGGAGCGTGTTGTTGCGCGTCGGCGCCAGCCGGGTCTCGTCGGCGGCAAATTTCCAGAAGAAGTCGCTGTTGATATTGCTGGCCGTCACGCCATTGGGGACGATGGTGTAGCTGCCGTCGGCGCCGAAATAACGCGCGCGTTCGCCTCGGATGGTGACCAGATCTTCCTGCAGCACGCAGAGATTGTCTTCGGCGAAGGCATAGCCATAGCCATAGCCAAGGCTGGCATAACTGCCGGCGCGGATATGGGGAATGCCCAGTGAAGTGCGCGTGATGTCGACCTCGTAGCCCTTGGCGCCGCCGCCGCCGGTGGTTGGGGCCTTGGAGCTGCCGCAGGCAGCCAGCAGCGTGATCAACAGGCACAACAGGGCGCCGTTACCCAATCGCATGATGCTCTCCTCCAATCGTTATGAACTGCTGTTCGTTAGCCTACACCGGTGCGGCCCCAGGCCGCACCCGCCCGCGAGCGCTCGCGCATCCGGGCTGGCCCCACGCCGTGCAGGCAACAAAAAGGCCGGGCTGGGCCCGGCCTGTCTGTACTCACGTACGCCTGTCGGCGCAGACCGCTTACTGAGTTTTGATCATCAGGTCCATCAGTTTTGCCTTGAAGCCGGTGTACGGCGGGAACAGCGTCTTGGCCATCATGAAGCGGGTGCGGACCACTGCGCGCTCATGCGAGAAGGCCTTGAAGCCGTAGAGGCCGTGCGCGCTGCCGATGCCGGAATTGTTGACGCCGCCGAACGGCAAGTTGCCGTGCGCGTACTGCACCACGCAATGGTTGATGCAGGTGCCGCCAGCGCTGGTGCGCTTGAGCGCCTTTTCAATGTTCGCTTCGTTCTTGCTCCAGATATACAGGGCAAGCGGCTTGGGCTGGGCATTGATGGCCGCAATCACCTGATCAAGGTCGGTATACGGTGTCAGCGGCAGCAGCGGCCCAAAGATCTCCTCGCTCTGGATCTTGGCATCCGCCGGCACGTTGTCGAGTAGCGTCGGCTGAATGAAGCAGTCCTGCTCACTGGCCTGGCCACCGCAGAGAATGCGTGCGCCGCGTTGCTTCGCGTCTTCCAGCAGGCCGTTGATGCGCTTGGTGTGGCGCTCGTTGACGACGCGCGCCAGATAAGGTGACTCCAGCTGCTGCTGCATGGAGTCGCCGTAGCACTCCTTGATGACGGCTATGCACTCCTGGGCAAACGCGTCCTTGACTGACGCATGCACATACACATAGTCCGGCGCGATGCAGGTCTGGCCGTTGTTGGTGTACTTGCCCCACATCAAGGTGCGTGCGGCCAACTTCAGGTCCGCAGTTTCATCGATGATGGTTGGCGACTTTCCGCCCAGCTCCAAGGTCACGCTGGTGAGGTGCTTGGCTGCGGCGGCCATCACTACCTTGCCGACGTTCGGCGAGCCGGTGAAGAAGATGTGATCAAACGGCAGCTTCAGCAACGAAGTGGAAACCGCGACGTCGCCTTCAAACAGCGCCACCTCGTCTTCCGGGAACACGTCCTTGATGATCTTCGCCATCAGCTTCGACAGGTGCGGGGTCATCTCGGACGGCTTGATGATCGCGGTATTGCCAGCGGCGATGCAGGAGACCAAGGGGCCAAAGGCCAGATTGACGTTGTAGTTCCAGGGCGAAATGATCAGGCAGCGGCCCTTGGGCTCGTACTGCACCCAGGATTTCAGGCCCAGCGTGAGACTGGTGGGCCAGACCCCTTTCGGCTTCATCCAGCCCTTCAGCGCGCGGATGGCGTGCTTGGCCTCGGAAATCACCGGCAGCACTTCAGCCAGGTCGACTTCGGCGGGTGGTTTCTTGAAGTCCAGATAGGCGGCTTCGTGAATTGCGCTGCGATGCGCCATCACCGCGTCATGCAGCTTGCGGATACGCGCAATGCGCTCCTGGGCCGTAGAGGTGCGCAGGCGCAGCGCGGTGTCCAGCTGACGGTCGAAAACGCGTTGGATTTCGCTGTCGGAAGCATTGGCAGGGCCAACGCCCGGTAGGTAGGAAACGACCGTGCTCATAAGCGCTCTCCGGTGTGGCCGGGGCTCGCGCGATCGCGCTGCCCCTAAAAATAATGAACAAGTGTTCAAGTATAGGCATAAGCCCGCTTGGGCGGCCACCATCTGGCCAAGCCGTTTGTCGGACACGCGGGGCTGTGTTTTGATGGCGGCATAAACAATAAGAGGGGAGAAGCATGAAGCGACTGTCGCCCATGGATGCCGCGTGGCTGTACGTAGACAGCAACGATACGCCGATGCATGTCGGCAGCCTGACGATTTTCTCGATACCCAAGTCCGCGCCCGCTGATTTCCTGCAGAAGCTGTACACCCAGCTGCGCGCGTCTCGGACATTTGCGGCACCTTTCAATCTCAAGCTGCGCTCTGCAAAGATGAAGTCGGTGATGCCCGGCTGGACCGAGGATCGCCGCATCGATCTGGATTACCACTTGCGTCACTCGGCGCTACCCAAGCCCGGCGGCGAGCGTGAGCTGGGCCAGCTGATTCAGCGACTGCATTCGCACCCGATGGATTTCAACCGGCCGCTGTGGGAGTGCACGGTTATCGAGGGGCTCGAGGACAATCGCTTTGCGCTGTACATGAAGATGCATCACTCGCTGGTCGACGGCGTGGGGGGCATGCGCATGCTGCAGCGGATGCTGTCCCCGAATCCGCGAGCCAAGAACCTGCCGCCCCCCTGGACGCAGGGGTATGGTGGCGGCGCAGCCAAGCGTCCGCGCCCCAGCGCTGCCGAGAGCAAGCTGCAGAAGCTGCTTGGCGGCGTACGCGCCCAGGTGGAGATGGCGCCGGTGCTGTCGAAGGCGTTCGCAGATACCGTCAAGCAGGTGTTCCAGCACGCCGAGCCCGGCTGGTCGACCCCGTTTGAAGGGCCTAAATCGATACTCAACAGCCGCGTCTCCGGCCAGCGCCGGTTCGCCACGCAGCACTACGATCTCGAACGTGTGCGGCGCGTGGCCAAGAAGGCGGGTGTGTCACTGAACGACGTGTTCCTGGGCCTGTGCGCGACGGCGTTGCGGCGCTATCTGGATGAGATCCATGCGCTGCCGGACAAGCCATTGACCGCAGGGGTTCCGGTGTCGGTGCGTCCGGCGGACGACGACGAGGCCGCCAATGCGATCAGCTTCATCATCGCCAATCTGAATACGCACATCGATGACCCGATCGAGCGACTGAAGGCGATACATGACTCGGCCCAGGTCGCCAAGCAGCATCTGCAGGCGTTGCCGAAGGCAGCGATCGCCAACTACACGATGGTGTTCATGGCACCCTTTATTCTGCAGCTGCTGGCGGGATTGGGCGGCAAGGGGCGGCCGATGTTCAACGTCACCATCTCCAACGTGCCGGGGCCGGGTGAGCGGCTGTACTTCAACGGTGCGCGCCTTGAGCAGATGTATCCGGTGTCTCTGTTGAGTCACGGACAGGCGCTGAACATCACCGCAGTCAGCTATGACGGCCAGTTCAACATCGGCTTCACCGGTTGCCGCGATACCCTGCCAAGCATGCAGCGCCTCGCGGTCTACATGGGGGAGGCGCTGGAGGAGCTGGAAGCGGTGCTCAAGCTTGCCAAAAAAGCCTGACGCATCCCGCGGTCGGATTTTGCGGGACGCGAAGCCCGACCGGGGGGAGCAGGGTGTCAGGCCCCCCAGATGTGCATGCCGTATTTCCAGTAGCCCATCACGTTGTTGAGGCGTGCATCCTGGTCTGGAGGCATGGGCAGCACTTCGCCTTCCAGCAGCGAGGTCAGGAACGGGGCCAGCGTGGCGCCACCGCCGCCGGAAATGACAATGGCGTCGATGTCCCAGTCGTCGGCCCACAGGCGATTCACTTCCTGGGCAACCCGTGAGGCCAACTGCTGGAAGGCCGCCTGCACGATGCCCGTGAGATCGTAGCGCTTGCCCTTGATCTTGATCGTGCCCTTGCTGATGCCGTCGTAGAGACGGTACAGCTCGACGCTGACGCCGCTCTTCTCCTGCAGATGATTGGCGATCGCGGTGTAGGCCAGCGAGATTCCGGAATCCGTTGAGGCGCTGCCGCGCTCGGAGTAGCGCGTTTTGTCGCTGATCGTGTAGTCGGCGGTGCGGAAGCCGATGTCGATGATGCCAATCTTCTCGCTGACGAAGCGCTGGCTCGCCGGCTTACCGATGTCGTTGAGCATAAGGTTGAACATCGAGCCAAACGGCTGCGGAATCACGCGCGCCTTCTCGATATAGATGACCTTCTCTTCGCGCTCGTTGCTGCCGGGCTTGACCACGGTGATCGCGTGCCGATTGGTCAGCAGGGTGGCCAAGGGGTCCTTGTGCTTGCGGAAGTAGGCGACGGGCAAGCCGGTGACCAGACGCACCGGATCGCCGCTTTCGACAAATGGAGCCATCGCCGCCAGCGCCAGCGTCTTGGCGTATTGCGTCAGGAACTGCGTCTGATCCAGCGTGAAGCCGCGCCCGCGGGAATGGGACTCCGCCATTTCACCGATGAAGTAGCCCTTTTCGCCGATCAGGATGTGTCGCGGAAACTGTGGCTGGCCCGGCAGCAGGCTTTCGCCAAACTGCACCTCATTGGCTTCGCCAACCACCGATTTGAAGACTTGGTGCTGTCGCCCGTCCGTGGCCTTGGTGTAGCCAAAGCCGATATCTACGCCGAGTACCTTCAAGGACGTCTCCCAAGCTCTTGTAATTGTGGATGTTCTAGCACGCGGCCCGGCAAAACACAAAGCCGGCGCAGGGGTGCGCTAGAGATCGACGATGTCGGTGCGATCCGCGCGGCGCTCTACGATATTGATGACCACGCCTGCGGGGTCCATGACCGAGAACGACAACTCGCCGCTGGCGAATTGGCGCAGCGGGCCCAGCGGCGGCACCTTGCGCGCGAGCAACTGCTCATGCATGGCCCTGACATCGTTGACCTCCATCGCCAGGCACAGTCCCCGAGTCGGGGTCGTGTGCTGAAACACCGGCAGGGGCGCCGGATGATTGGGCTTGAGAAAGCCGATTTCCCAGCCGTCCAGCGAGATATGTACGTACCAGTCGGCCCGGAACAGGACGCGTGCATCAAATGCGTGCCGGTAGAACTCGGCGCATTCCAGCAGTGCGGCGGTAGTCACGATCGGTTGCAGGTGCATCAGTTGACAGCCTGTGTGAGCGCGGCGAGTTCGGCTCCGTGCTGCTCCCAGTGGGCGCCGTCGAAGTCCTCGTACTGAGCCGCAGTGACGGTTCCGGGGTCCAGGCAGCGCAGATTGACCGAGTACCCGTCGGGATTGGAGCGTGGCACGTAGAACGACTTGATGCCGCAGCGGGAGCAGAACAAGTGCTTGGCGACGCCGGTGTTGAACGTGTAGGTCGTCAGACTGGATTGGCCCCGCAACAAGTGGAAGTCCGCGGCGGTAACGATCAGGTGTTCAAAGCCGCTGAGACGGCACATCGAGCAATTGCAGCGCAGCACCCGCGGTGCCGCGGCTGCCCTGACCTCAAAGCGCACGGCGCCGCAGTGGCAGCCGCCTTGGTGTGTGATTTTTCCCATTTCCTGTGCTCCCGCGCTGCTCGTCGGCGGCGTCACGTCTACAATACGACGGATGAAGCTGCAGTTCACCAAAATGCAGGGCGCAGGCAACGATTTTGTCGTCATTGATGCCACGCGCACGCCGTTCGAGCCGACTCCGGCGCTGCTGCAGCGCCTGACCGACCGCCGTTTCGGCGTTGGTTGCGACCAGGTGCTGTTGATCGAACCGGCATCGGTTGCAGATGTCGACTTTGACTATCGCATCTTCAACGCGGATGGCACCGAAGTCGGACAGTGCGGCAATGGTTCGCGCGCCTTGGCGCGGTATGTGCACGAGCACGGGCTGTCGAGCAAGGACACGATTCGGGTGCGTACGCGCACGTCGGTACTGGAACTGAGTCAGGTCGCTGACCGGCAGTACCGAGTCAATATGGGCGTGCCGCGATTGCAACCGGATCAGATTCCATTTTCTGCTGCAGCCCAGGCAGAGCGGTACACGCTCACCCTTAATGGTGGCGAGCGACTTGAGATGGGTGCGGTCAGCATGGGCAATCCCCATGCGGTGATTCGGGTGGCGGACGTCGACGCGGCGCCGGTGACCGCGTTGGGCATGCAGCTGCAGCAGCACCCCGCATTTCCCGAAAGCGTCAATGTCGGGTTCCTGCAGATTCTTGATCCTGAGCATGTTCGCCTGAGGGTGTACGAGCGCGGCGCTGGCGAGACTCTGGCCTG
>JBFJKG010000077.1:0-7839 GCA_041635075.1 Solimonas sp. | reverse complement strand
CGCCGCGCCGCCGGTCAGCATGAAGTAGGCGACGATCGGGTACAGCAACAGCCGTACCGGCGCTCTGCCAATCAGCCGAGCCAGACGGATCAGCAGCGCCAGCATGAACGGGGTGCTGCGCTCGCGCTGTGCCTGCCAACCCGCGCTCATGGCGGTGTGCCCAGGCTAAGCGTGCCCTGCGCCAGTACCTGACCGGAGGCTACGCAACGGAAGTGGGCGGTCGTTGCCTGTACCTGAAGAACGATGGTGTAGCGCTGCTCGGGGAGCAAGGGGTGCAGAAACTTGATCGCGGGCGCGCCGACCATGCGCGCTGACCCAACCGCATCCCGCAGCGCGGCGACGACGCGCTCCAGAAGCAGGACGCCCGGCACCAGCGGATGCCCCGGAAAGTGACCGGGCAGGCTGGGGTGGCCGGCGCCGATGCAATCATCGATACGATACTCAAGCACGGGCGCGCTCCAGCATGGCCAGCAGCGCAGCGCGTGGGAGCTTGCCCACTGCGTCGCGCGGCAGCTGCTCGACGCGTAGCAGCGGGCGCGGCAGCAGCACCGGGTCCACACTGGCGGATAGTCGCGTGAGAATCTCCGCTTCGGTCAGGTCCGGCGCCACAACAAGAGCGGCCGGCCGCGGCTCCTGCTGACCGTCGGCGTCCGGCACGAATACCACACCATCGGCGATCCCCGGAATGGCCAGCAGCGCGCGCGTCAGTGCCTGCAGGGATGCGCGTTTGCCCGCAACCTTGAGCAGATCATTGCCGCGGCCCAGCAGGCGGAATCGGTTGCTCTCCAGTATCTCAACGTGGTCATCGAGTTCGATCGCCAGCGGCAGATGCGCCGCCAGCACGCTGACCTTTCCGGCTGCTTCGACGAACCGCATGCCTGGATGCAGCTCCCAGATGTCGCTCTCGCGGGTGTGTCGCACGGCCATGCTGCCGGCCTCGGTGCAGCCGTAGATCTCGCGCAGGTCGGCGCCGAATCGCTGCTCGATCGCCACCGCCTGGTCACGGCTCATCGGTGCGGTTGCGGAGATGATCATCTGCAGTGGCGGCAGACTGATGCCGCTGCTGAGGCAGGCGCGCAGGTGCACCGGGGTGGTGATCAATAGCCTCGGTGCAGGGATATCGGACAGCGCATCCGCCAGGTCGCGCGGAAAGAAGGGGCGGCTGCAGCTGGCGGCGCTACCACTGGCCAGCGGCATCATCACCGTGGTCTCAAGTCCGTACATGTGCTGTGCGGGTACGGTGGCAACGATGTTCGGTGCGGCTGCGCCGATCGAGAAACGGGTCGCCGCCAGTCGTGCGGTTTCGACCAGCGTGCGCCAGGACTTGGCGTGCGCCTGTGGCTGGCCGGTGCTGCCCGAGGTATAGGCCACCGCTGCGATATGGTCGGCGCTCAACTCCGGAACCATCGAAACTGGCGGGGTGTTCAAGCTGCCATCCACGATGATCACCGGACAGGGTGCATCCGGCAGGTCGCGATCGCTGAGGATGTAGCTGCCCGGCTGACTGGCGATGATGTCCGCGAGCACCTGGACGGCGGTGCTGGATGGCAGCAGATTGGTCTGCCCCCGCAGGCATAGCGCCGCAAACGCCAGCATGAAGCAATAGCGATCCTCGCAGAGATTGACGGCGGCGGTCGCACTCGGCAGCGTCTGCGCAAGTGCCGCGGCAGCGGCCAGAAACTGCGACTGCGTGACCGCCTCGGCACCGCGCCAGGCCACAACGCGATCCGGCCGATACTGCGCGATCAGCGGCATCATGAGGCGCTTGTTCACAGCGTGCGGTAGTTGGTCTGGACCAGCGAGCGCAGGTATTCGATGAGGGTCTGATGCGGCAGATGCGAATAGCGCAGGCGTCGCACCAGATACTCGCCGGCAAAAGCCAGTGCCAGTACTGCGTAGGCACCAAAGTTGGTGTAGGCCGACCACAGCTCCAGCGGGGCCAGCCAGGCCAGCAGCAGTGCCGTGAGCATCTGCGCCGCCAGCACCACGACCCAGAACCAGGTGACCGCGCGGGTGTACGGCACCAGTTCCGCAGGTAGCGAACCGCCGCGCGAGAGCGTGGCCATGCGCGTCACCAAGGGGGTCTGGCCCGGCCGCAGCGTGGGCGCAAACACTGCCAACACCATTGCGGGCAGCACCACCGGCGGCAGGAACAACGCGTAGATGCCGCCGCCGACGTGTGTCAGGCCGTACAGGCCTGTTGCCAGCAGCAACAGCAGCCCCCAGGCACGTATGCGTCCAGCGAGCAGGGTCTGGTGCAAAGGCAGCAGGCACAACACGACCAGGGCCAGCCACTGCAGCAGCGGTGCGTCACGCACTACCGACAGGTGCACCAGTACCGCGTAGAGCACGATCAGGAGCACGGGCATGGCGTGAGGGGTGGCTGCCTGCGGATGGCCGACCGGGGTTCAGGCCGCGCGCGGGGGCTGTGCCTGTATGTGCGCGCTGAGCGCGCGCAGCGAACCAAAAATCCGCTTGGTGTGCTCGTCGTCCGAGCGCAACTCGACGCCGTAGGCCTGCTGCACCGCCAGCGCTATTTCCAGCGCGTCGATGGAGTCGAGCCCCAGACCGTTGGCGTCGTGGCCAAACAGGGGCGCTTCGGGCGCAATTGCAGCGGCGTCGACAGTTTCCAGATTCAGCGCCTGTACCAGCAATACGGCCAGCTGATGTTCCTGCGCAGTTTGTGCTGAAGGCATAGGTATTCCCCGGCCCGGTCACGACGGCCGGGCGTATCGGTATTGAGATCGTCGCAATCATCGCATGATTGCCGCCGGGGCTTGTAGTCGTCGGTCATGGCCCCGCAGAATTCACACTTTCTGCCTTCCAGCGCTCACCCCACTTCTCGCTGATGTCGCCGTTACGCCCGACCGCCCGACCGCCAAAGGTCAGCTATGCCGCTGCCGATGCGCCGCTGACGCAGCACACGCTCGCACGGTTGCAGTTCGGCATGCCGGTTGGGCAGGGCGCCGATCCACGCGAGGGCGTGGTGCCGCTGCCACTGCTGCACGGGCCCGGGGCTGAGGTCTGGAGCAGTGATCGGCCGGTCGAGCATGGCCGCGCCGACGGTTTTGGCTTTGCGCACGATGGCGAGGTGCTGTTTGCGCAGATTCATCTGTCGGCCGAGGAAGCGGCGGATGTGGAGCGGGCAACACTGCACCTCTACGTACGCGCGGACGCGCTGTTGCGCCAGCTCGGATACCCCTGCTGGTTGAGGGTCTGGCATTACCTGGGGGGGATCACGCACGGCGTGGGCGACGCCGAGCGCTACCGACGCTTTGTGCAGGGGCGTTATCGCGCGTTGGCGTTGAAGCCGGGGTTTGAGCGGCAGTTGCCGGCGGCCACTGCCATCGGCAGCGACGGTGACGGCCTGACGCTGTATCTGCTGGCTGCAAAGTCGCCGGGATTGCAGATCGAGAATCCGCGTCAGCTCAGCGCCTTCCGGTATCCGACCGACTACGGCCCGCGGAGCCCGAGCTTTTCGCGCGCGACGCTGAAGCAATGGCAGGGTGAAGCACATCTGTATGTATCGGGGACCGCCAGCATCGTCGGGCACGCGTCCTGCCACGTGGATGACCCGATGGCCCAGTTGGACGAGATCCATCGCAACTTCGAGGCGCTACTGGATCAGGCTGCCGGCCGCCTTGGCGGCGTACCGCTGCAGCCGCAGCTGCTGAAGCTGTATCTGCGCCAAGGGCAGCCGCTGGCGCAAGCACTGGAGCGCGTGCGGTTGCGGTTTGGCACCGACACACCGTTGCTGGTGCTCGAAGGCGATATTTGTCGCACCGACCTGCTGCTGGAGATGGAAGGCCAGTATCGGGCCGAGATCGCATGACCCTGCCGTCGCTTGCGGTTGCTGCACCGCGCTCGCGCGTCGATCACCTGTGGCGTCTGTTTGGTACCGGCCTCAGCTTCGTCTGTTTCGGACTGGGTGGTGTGTTGATCAGCCTGACCCTGTTCCCGCTCATTCGGCTGTTCTCCTGGAACCGCGAGCGCTGCCGACGGCGCATTCAGCGCGCGATGCATCACACCTTCCGGCTGTTTGTGTGGTTGATGACCCGTCTCGGCGTAATCAGCTGGGAGGTACACGGACGAGAGCGCCTGCTGCAGCCGGGACAGCTGGTCGTCGCCAATCATCCGACGCTGATCGACGTGGTCCTGATCATTGCGTTGATGCCGGAGGTGGACTGCATCGTCAAGCAGGCGCTATTCCGCAATCCGTTCCTGCGCTGGCCGGTGGCCTGGGCGGGCTATATTCCCAACCGCGAATCCGGTGCGCTAATCGACGATTGCGCGCGGGCGCTGCGTGCCGGCCGTTCGCTACTGGTGTTTCCGGAAGGTACACGCACGATCCCCGGACAGCCCATGGCATTGAAGCGTGGCGCCGCGCAGATCGCGCTGGCGGCCGGTTGCCCGCTGCGGCCGGTCGGAATCACCTGCCGTCCGCTGATGCTGACCAAGTACGAGCCCTGGTATCGGATCCCGCCGCGGCCCGGGCACTGGCGGCTGGAAGTGGGCGAGGCACTGCCGGTCGCCGATGTTGGCGCTGGGGCCGGCGGGCAGGCGCTGGCTGCACGCCGGCTGACGCAGCAATTGGCTGCCCAGTTTTCCCCGTATGCCCAAGCGTGTAGCTGGGTATAATCGCGCGCTAATTGCGTCCTAAACTCGTCACTCTCATGCGCAGCGAGCAAGAAATATTTGAGCACCTCAAAGGGGTGCTGGTCGAACTGTTCGAGATCGAGCCGGCCAAGATCACGCCGCAGGCGCACCTGTATCAGGACCTGGATATCGACAGCATTGATGCGATCGACCTGATACTGAAGCTGAAGGACTACACCGGTACCAAGATGCAGCCGGATGAGTTCAAGAACGTTCGTACCGTTGGCGATGTTGTCGACGCAATCCGCACACTGGTCGCTTCCTGAGACGGGGCTGTGCCTGGCCTCCCGCGGGTGCTGAGCCAGCAGCGGCAGGCAACCAAGCTGCGGCTGGAGCTGTTGGTTCCGGCTGACCTGGCGTGTTTTTCCGGGCACTTTCCGCAGCATCCAATACTGCCTGGCGTCGTGCAGCTGGCCTGGGCGGTGCATTTTGCAGCGGCGAATTTTGATTGCGCGCCGGCGTATCAGCAGATGGCGGGCATCAAATTTCAGCGCATCATCGGACCTGGCCAGCAGTTGGCACTGGAACTGGATTTCGATGAGGGCAAGGACGAGCTGGCATTCCGGTATCTCGATACCGAGGGCGTCTACTCCTCTGGTCGCCTGAGGGGCGCGGATGTTTAGTCCCGCCGTCGTGATGCCGTTCTACAACCACGGCCACGCGCTCGAACACAGCCTCGCGGCGCTCAAGCCATATGGCTTGCGCTGCTGGCTGGTGGATGACGGGAGCGATGCCGCCGTGCAGCCGCTGCTCACCGAGCTGGCCAAGCGTGAGGCCGGCTGGCTGACGCTGCTGCGGCTCTCGCCCAATCAGGGCAAGGGCGTTGCGGTCATGACCGGTTGCATGGCTGCAGCCGCGGCAGGACACAGCCACGTGATTCAGGTCGATGCCGACGGTCAGCATGATCTGGCGGATCTGCCACGGATGCTGGTGCTCGCACGCGCGCATCCCGACGCCTTGGTTACAGGCGTGCCGGTGTACGACGCCAGTGTGCCGAAGGCGCGTCTGTATGGGCGGTACATCACGCATGCCTGGGTGTGGATACACACACTGTCTCTGGGTATCCGAGATTCCATGTGCGGATACCGCGTCTATCCGCTGCTGTCCGCGCTGGCGGTCTGGTCCGAGGAGCGGGTGGGGCGACGCATGGACTTCGACACCGACATTCTGGTGCGGCTGTACTGGCGGGGCGTCGCGGTTCTGGAGTTGCCAACGCGCGTGATCTATCCGGTGGATGGCGTTTCGCACTTCAAGATGCTGGCCGACAACCTGCGCATATCATCCATGCATGCACGCCTGTTCTTCGGCATGGTGTTGCGTCTACCGCGGCTGCTGCGGTGGAAATTGACGGGAGTGACCCAATGAGCCTGCCTGCGCCGGTAGAGGTGCGCATCAAGATTCCATTCCACGACCTCGACCCGGCCGGCATCGTCTGGCATGGCAATTACGCCAAGTACTTCGAGATAGCGCGTTGCGAGCTGCTGCAGAGCTTTGGCTACAACTACGATGACATGGTGGCGTCCGGTTATGGCTGGCCGGTCATCGACTTGCGCATGCGCTATGTCCAGCCGGCGTTGTTCGGTCAGGAAATCGGCATACGTGCAACGCTCAAGGAGTGGGAGTATCGATTGCGCATCGAGTATCTGGTATTTGATCTGTCCAACGGCAAGCGCATGACCAAAGGCGAGTCCATACAGGTCGCCGTGAATCTGACGACGCGCGAGATGTGCCTGCGCTCACCCGACATCCTGTTTCACAAGCTCGGATTGCAACCGTGAAGGCCCGTTGGGTGGCGCTGGCGGCTCTGGTACTGGCGTGGAACGTGTCGGCAGAAGAGGCCGTCTTTGCGCATCCCCAGGATGCCGAGGGCGTACGTGCGCTGCTATCTGTACCGGCACAGGCGCTGGAGCGGGCGCAGTCGCTGCAAGGCCAGTTTGTTCAACGCAGGTTTCTGCACGAGTTGCCGCAGCCCCTGCGGTCACAGGGAGACTTTCTGTTTGCCCGCGGCCTCGGAATCATCTGGCACACACGGCAGCCTCTGGACTCGGAATTCGTATTGACTCCGGATGGCATGCGGCAATCAGCCAACGGGCGTTTGGCCGCGGAGCTTTCGACCGCGCAGCAGCCTGGCTTGCAGATCGCGCTGAAGCTGTTCATGGCACTGTTTTCGCTGGACGTGACTGCGTTGGCGGAGGATTTCGAGCTCTATGGGCAGGCCCAGCCGGCCGGCGGCTGGCAGGTGGGGCTGCGGCCCCGGCAAGCGGCCCTGGGCGAAGTATTCGGCGAGGCCGTGATTTCCGGCGCGTCCGCCGTGCAGCGGATCGAACTTCGCGATCACAGCGGTGATCGCACCGAGATCGTGATCCAGCAGATGCAAAGCGCCGGCCAGATCAGCGCTGAAACTCGCCAGCGCTACGCGCGTTAGCCGTGTCGCTTCGTCGCCGCTTCTGGTGGTGGTCTGCGGCGATGCTGGCGCTGGCACTGCTGTTCGCAACCACAGTGGTGCCACAGCTGCGGCTGGAGACGGACATTCTCGCGTTGCTGCCGAAGGATGAGCACGACGTTGCCGCCAGTGCAGCCTTGCAGCGTTACTCAGAGAGCCTCTCGCGGCGCGCTGTGTTTCTGGTCGGGGCGCCGCAGCCCCAGCGCGCACGGGCCGTGGCACAACAGTTTGCAGACGAATTGCGTGCCGCCCAGGTCTTTGCGCGGGTGCAGATGGAAGTCGATGCCCGGACCGTGGCCGCCGACGCGATCTATGTCCCGTATCGTCAGTGGCTGCTGTCTCAGCGCGTACGTGAGCGCCTGCTCCAGGGGGACGTGGAGCCGCTCTACGCCGACGCACTACGGGCGATCTACAATCCGGGCGCACTGCCGCGGCCGCTGCCGGTGGTTGCGGACCCGTTGAACTTGCTGGGCGATTTCCTGACAGAGCGTCATGCCGCTGCCGGTGCCGCACGTCTGCAGGACGGCGTGCTGATGGTCAGCGATGCGCTGGCGAGTTATGTGCTGGTTGGCGTGCAACTGGAGCAGGGGCCGTTTGCTGCGACGACGCAGGAGCGGCTGATGCCGGTCATCGAGCGCGCCATTGCTGACGCGCAGGCGCAGCCGGATGTCCGAGTCATCGGGTCGGGGCTGATACTGCACGCGGCTGCCGCCACCCGGTCGGCCACGCGCGAGATCAGT
>JBFJKG010000076.1:0-7928 GCA_041635075.1 Solimonas sp. | reverse complement strand
CTGCGCGCGCGCCGCCTGCAGTTGCGAGTGTGCAAGCTGGAGCTGCGCCTGGGCGTTGGCGTCATCGATGCGCGCCAGAATCTGGCCTTCGGTTACCGCCATGCCTTCTTCCACCAGCACCTCGACAACCTTGCCGGTGATCTTCGAGGAAACCGTCGCCTGTCTGCGCGCCACCACGTAGCCCGAGGCATCCAGTACCGAGGCGCCGGCAGTTCCGCCCGCAGGAATGCTGCGCGCAGTCGTTGTCTCGACCACCGGCACCTCCGGCCCACGCAGCAGCCAGGCCGCTATTGCCACTGCCACCACAACGGCGGCGATGGCCCAGGGCCAGCGAGGCCGCTGACTGGGCGTAGTGGTTTTGCGGTCGATCCGCAGTTGTCCCAGCAGCGTGGAGGTATCGTTCATTGATTGACTGGATTAAGAAGCCACAGAGCGCGCGGGCAGTGTGCCCAGAAACAGGGGGCAGTTCAAAGCCGGAAACTTCCTCAATCGGATGTCGGCCGTCATTGTGTGCCGCAGGCCGCCGCCGCGTCTTATCATGCCGTCCATGAGCGCCCCTTTATCCCCTGACTCCAAATGCCCGGCATGACGACCCAGCAATCGGCCTCCAGCTCCGCTTCTCAGGCGCCAGCCTGTTTCATCGTTGGGGCTGGGCCGGGCATTGGCCAAGCCTGTGCGCGTCTGTTTGCTGGAGAAGGTTACGACGTGGCGCTGATCGCGCGCCGACCGCAGAAACTCAATGAAAGCATCCAGGAGCTGCGGAAGCTCAGTGGCCGTCGGATCGAGGCCTACGCCGCCGACGCGGCCTCGGAGGCCGAGCTGCTCCAGGCCATTGCGGCGGCCACCAGCAGCCTGGGTTCGCCGGCCCTGCTGATCTACAACGCCGCCCACGCGGAGCTGGGCAAACCGACGACGATTCCGGTTGAGCGCCTGGTCGATGAGTTCCGTATCAATGTGGCCGGGGCGCTGCTCGCGGCGCGCGCGGTGGCACCGGCGATGGTGCGCCGTGGCAGTGGATCGATTCTGTTCACCGGCGGTGGCTCGGCCTACGAACCGGCGGCTGAATACGCGGCGCTGTCGCTGTGCAAGGCCGCACTGCGCTCCTTGACCTATACGCTGGCGCAGGAGCTGGGGCGCAGCGGCGTCCATGTGGGCATGGTGACTGTGTTTGGCTTCGTGCAGCCCGGCACCCACTTTGATCCCGACCGCATCGCACAGTCCTATCTGAAACTGCATCAGCAGGACAAAGGGCACTTCGACATCGAGGCGATCTATCGCTGATGATGTCTGCGCCATGACCCGCACCGCTTTTCCGTTGGTTCGCGATGTCGCTGCGCTGCGCGGCGGGCGCTTCGACGTGCTGGTCATCGGCGGCGGCATCTATGGGGCTTGGACGGCGTATGACGCAGCCAGCCGTGGTCTGAGCGTAGCGCTGATCGAGAAAACCGACTGGGGTGCGGGGACCTCTTCGGCGTCCAGCAAGCTGATCCACGGCGGACTACGCTACCTCGAACACTACGAGTTCGGTCTGGTTCGACATGCGCTGCAGGAGCGCAGGACGCTGTATCGGATCGCGCCCCACCTGGTGCGTCCGCTGAACTTCGTGCTGCCGATGTGGCGCGGCCCGCGCGCCGGTCCTTTCATGGTCTCGGCGGGCTTGTTCCTGTACGACCTGCTGGCACTGGGCTCGCAGCCGGTGCCCAGGCACAAGCACCACCGGCCGCGCGATCTGCTGGCGCGCTATCCGTTCGTTGACCCCGAGCAACTGCTTGGGGGCTTCCGCTACGGGGATTGCCAGGAGGACGACGCCCGCATGACCCTGGTGGTGACAGCGGCGGCCCAGTCCTGCGGTGCCGTCTGTGCCAATCGCGTGAGTGCGCAACGCCTGCTGGAAGAGCAGTCCGCTGTTGTCGGTGCTGAACTGAAGGACGAGACCACGGGTGAGGCGTTCACTCTGCGTGCCGGCGTCGTCGTCAACGCGGCGGGGCCATGGGCGCCGTTCCTGCAAGGAAGCAACGCGCCGCCGGTTCGGCTGGTCAAGGGTACGCATCTGGTGCTGCCAGGCATCGCTGGGTGCAATGAGGCCTTCCTGCTGACTGCCGCCGACGGCCGCGTATTCTTCGTGATTCCCTGGTATGGCCGCACACTGGTCGGTACCACGGAATCCGATGTGGCCCACCCTTCCGAGGCTGTGCCAACCGACGAGGAGGCCCGCTACTTGCTGGAGGGCGTGCGCCGTGGTTTGCCCGGCCTGGGCTGGACTCAAAACGATGTGCTGGGGGCCTTTTCTGGCGTGCGTATGCTGCAGGCCGAGGAGGCGGATTCACTGGCAGCCGTCAGCCGTGAGTTCGCGGTGCTGCAGCCACGGCCCGGGTTGGTGATGCACGTCGGCGGCAAGTACACCACGTCGCGCAGCGACAGCATCGAGATTGTTGATGCCGTCTATCGCGCGCTCGGGCGGCGCCCGCCGCGCTCGACGACGCACCAGCGGCCGTTGCCCGGTGCCCCGTTGGGACCGTTCGAGGCGTGGCAGGCCCATGCGATCCAGGACCTCGCTACGGCCGGCGTTGATCTGGAGGCAGCGCGCTGGCTGACGCTGCGCCATGGCACCGGCATCGCGGACATCCTCGCATTGATGCGGGAACGCCCGCCGCTGGCGCAACGCATTGACGAGCACGCACCGTTCGTGTTCGCCGAGGCGGTGCACGCCGTTCGGTCCGAGATGGCGGCCACATTGGATGATGTGGCGCGGCGCCGGATGCCGCTGTCACTGCTGGTGCGAGACGACGCCTGGCGTCGGCGTTTGCAGCCGTATCTGGACGCCATGCCCGTCGCCTGAGGGCGCGGTGCTCAGGCTCAAGCGGCCGCAACAAAAAAGCCGGCAGCAGCCGGCTTTTTCAGTTTTTGCGATGTTGCTTCAGGCGCCCTCGGCTTCCGGTGCCAGCTGAATCTGCTCCTGCTTGCCGAGAAACTTGGGCTGCGTATCGAGCAGGAAGATATCGAGCACGGCGTTGACGCGCGCCAGAATTTCGCGCGGAGGATTGCGCAGACCGGGGCTGCCGTCGCTGCGAGCGGCTGCCAGAAACGCGACCACCTTCATGTTCAGCTTACGGCCGAGAAAGACTGCGCGGTAGCTGTGATAGCGCTGTGTGATCACGGTGAACTGCGAAAGCCCGAAGATGGCCTGTGCGCGGACGATGGAGTCCAGCGTGCGAAAGCCGGCGAAATCCATCGTGATCGCGTTGTCCGGAACGCCTAGCTTGACCAGTTCCCGGTACATCGCACGCGGTTCGTTGTAGGTCGCGTCCGGATTGGCGCCGCTGACGATCACGTGCCGAATCTTTCCGGTCCGGTACAGTTCCGCGGCCGCTTCGATGCGGCCACGGAACTCCGGGCTGGGTTTGCCACTTTGCAGGTACTTGCTGGTGCCAAGGACGACGCCGACCTCGTTGAACGGCATCAAGGACAAGTCCTTGTAGACGTAGGCGTCCGTGCTGTTGATGACCCAGCGGTTACACAACAGCACGAACACCGGCACCATGACGATGCCGAAAATCACCCAGCGCCGTAGCGCGCGGCGTACCGAAGGTCTCAAGCCACCAGACCCCACAGCATCCAGGCGAACAGCACCAGCTGCACGGTGAAGAACGTAGCGCGGATCAGCACCAGAATTGCGGATGTGCCCAGCAGATGCGTCACGCTCTGCGCGATCCGTGCATACAGCACCCACATGGCGAGGCCATCAACCACGACGTTCTTGCCCATGGCTGCGGCGGCCAGCACGATCACCGCGAAGATCGGCAGATTCTCAAGGCAATTCAGATGCGCATGCTCGGCGCGGGTCACGATATCAGGGCGCGCGGTGTTCTGGTTGCGGCCCCAGCTGTTGGCGGGCTTGCCACGCAGCACTTCAATGACGCGCCAGTTGACGGCGACGAATACCAGCAACAAGGTCCACGCGGCAAAGCCGATCAAAGCCATCATTCCGGTCATCTGCAGTTCTCCCCTATGTTTGAAGTGTGTTGATTCTAGCGGGATGGCATGGTGAACATCAGGTCCACGTTGCGGTCGTGCGCTTCGCCAACCCGGGTGCCGCCCTGGGCGCACAACCCGGCCAGATCAGCCTCGGTAATCAAGGCTGCGACTGCCTCGGGGTCGCTGAGGTACAGGGCGCAGCGATCATCCGCCTCGGCCAGCGCTTTTGAGCGCGCGTAGCGGTGGGTCAGAACCGATCCACGTAGCGTGCCGCTACCGTCGCCGTTGTCGAACAGCTCCAGCAGGCGTTGTTCCTGTGGGTGGTCGATCAGCGATGCGGTCTCGATCTGCCAGAAGCCGTGGCAGGCATCAGGCTCCTTGCAGGTCACGTCGCTGCTGATCTCGCCGTTGCTGCCGACGCCGTCGTTGACCACAAACGGCCGGATGCGGTGGCGGTGCGTGTGGCCGGCGACCCAGGCGACAAAGTGCGGCCAGCTCGCCAGCTCGGCATCCAGTTCGGCAGCCGTCACTTCGATCGGCAGCAGGTCGGCGAACGCACCAAACTCGGCAAACGTCAGATCCGGATGATGGGAAAACAGGAGCGCCAACTGGCCACGAGCGCGGGAGGCCGCCAATTCCGCCTTCAGCCAGTCGAACTGGGCGCGATCAATGCTGCCGTCCGAGAGTGCAAATGGATTGCGCAGTATGCCGAGCGGTATGCGCGGGTCGACACCGTCGATTACGGTGTTGATGACAATCAGCCGTACCTTGCCGGCCGCAGCGTCGGTGGCGTAATAGCCGTCATTTCGGATGTCGTCGTCGATGCGGCGCGCCATGTCGGCGTAGTTGAAGCCATGGCCGACCGGGCCGGGGAGGTTCTTGCTGTAGAAGAACTCGTTGATGAATTCTGGTTGGGTCAGCATGTAGTGGCGACCCGTGAGCTGGGACGCCTCGTTGACTCCAGCTGTGACTGCCACCGTTCCGCGCAGATAGCCGTCGTGATTTCCGAAGGCGACATACCAAGGCATGGCCAGCGGCACGTTGTCACAGCCAGGGCCGGCCTCACAGCGCAGGCTTTCTGGCATGCCGGGGGACTGCGTAGCGGTCTGGCGCGTGGGATCAACCGAACCATCGGCCGCGCGGCCACTGAGCGCTGCCGCCTCGGTAGCCAGCAACTGCTGCAACGTACGCGTCACGACGAACTGGAAGCTGGGGTCCTCGGGATCAGGGTCCGGGCTCTGGGTATCCGCAACGCCACGGCCGGTAAAGCGGGTGCATTGCAGTGCGGCCAGCTCTTCCGGGGTGCCGTCGGCCAGTCCGGCGCGGCAATCGGTTTCGAAGGCACTCATCTGGTCGAAGCTGCCATCCAGATTGTCGACGAAGCGGCGTGTCTCGCTCACGGTGGTCAAGTCTGCGCTGTCGCCGGTGACGATCATGAACTCCGCCGGGTACTGTGCGTGACAGTCGTTGACCTCGCCGATCATGGCATTGAGCGCTTCGTCCGAATACTCCTCCTGCAGGCGCATTGCGGCTTCGAAGGTGGGGTGCAAGGGGTCGGTTACGGACGCACCGTTGATGGCCTGGCCATCGTCGTCTGTGATGTGATCGTCTGTGAACTGCACGAAGCGCAACAGCAACTGTGCCGAATCCGAGCGCGCGCCCGCGGCCAGCTCGGTGCGTGTCACATAGGTATCGGCCGCGATCGCCGCGCAGCGGGCCGGGGCAGCGTTGCCCGTTCCGTTGTTGCCAGGCGGACTGGCATCTCCACTGCCGGGGCTGTTGCCGCATGCGGACAGCGCCCCGCCGATTACCAGTGCTGCAACGAACGGTATGGTCCGCATGGTTCTTCTCCTCCTAATCGTTATGTTTCGTCGCTGAGCGCAGCAGACCACCTGCATCAGTGGGTCAGACGGCGCATCGCCTTTTCCAGGCCGGAAAGGGTCATCGGAAACATGCGCTCCTTGCCCAACAGCTCATTGGTGACCTGTATCGACGGCGTGTAGTCCCAGCGCTCCTCGTGTTCCGGATTCAGCCAGATCAGGCGCGGAAACTGGTCCATGACCCGTTTCATCCAGACGGCGCCCGCTTCTTCATTCCAGTGCTCGACGCTGCCGCCCGGATGCACAATCTCGTAGGGACTCATCGTCGCATCTCCAACGAAGATGATCTTGTAGTCCGGTGTGTACTTGTGCAGCACGTCATACACCGAGATCTTCTCGTTGTGGCGGCGGGCATTGTCCTTCCACACGGTTTCATACAGAAAGTTGTGGAAGTAGAAGTACTCGAGGTGCTTGAACTCGGTCTTGCAGGCCGAAAAGAGCTCTTCGCAGACCCGAACATGCGGGTCCATGCTGCCGCCTACGTCCAGGAACAGCAGCACCTTCACCGCGTTATGCCGTTCCGGCACCATCTTCAGGTCCAGATAGCCGGCGTTGCGCGCGGTGGAGCGGATGGTGTCATCCAGATCCAGCACCTCCGGCGCGCCTTCGCGGGCAAAGCGCCGCAGGCGCCGCAGTGCGACCTTGATGTTGCGGGTGCCCAGCTCGATTGAATCGTCGAGGTTGCGGTACTCGCGCTTCTCCCAGACCTTGACTGCTGACTTCTGGCCGCCGGGCCCGCCGATGCGGACACCCTCCGGATTGAAGCCGCCGTGGCCAAAGGGGGAGGTGCCACCGGTGCCGATCCACTTGTTGCCGCCCTGGTGGCGCTCCTTCTGTTCCTCCAGCCGTTGCCTGAGCGTTTCCATCAACTGGTCCAGGCCGCCCATGGCTTGAATCTTGGCCTTGTCCTCGTCGCTGAAATGGCGGTCGGCCATCTTGCGCAGCCATTCCTCCGGAATCTGCGAGAACAGCTCTCCGGTGACCGCCTCAACCCCTTTGAAGTAGGCCGCGAACGCCCGATCAAAGCGGTCGAACTGGCTTTCGTCCTTGACCAGCGCGGCGCGCGACAGGTGGTAGAAGTCCTGCATCGAGAAGATGGCGACGTGCTTGGAGAGTGCCTCCAGCAACATCAGAAACTCCTTCAGGCTGGGCTTCAGGCCGACTTCGCGCAGGGTAAAGAAGAACGTGAACAGCACGGCGATTGTCCGTGGGGGTTTGTGGCATTGTAGCGCCGCACCGTCAGCCACCGGCGATTACGAGTCCGCGACCATGCCCTCCATACACGAACGACTACGGGCCGCAGAGCGGCATCTGGCGAAGGTTGACCCGGTCATGAAGACCCTGATCCAGCGTCATGGCGCCTGCGCGATCGCGGATCGTCGGCGCGAGCCGTTCCAGGTGCTTTGTGCCTCGATCATCAGCCAGCAGATATCCAGCAGGGCGGCGGACACGATACAGGGGCGGGTAGTCGCAGCCTTTGGCGAACGCGGGCGCGTGGTTGCCGCGCGACTGGCTGCTGCCGAGCCCGAGGCTTTGCGTGCCTGCGGCCTGTCCCAGTCGAAGGCCAAATGGCTCAAACACCTAGGGGCAGCGGTGCTCAGCGGTGAGCTGGATTTCGGCAAGCTGCGGCGGCTGGATGACGAAGCCGCCATCGTCGTGCTGGACGCCTTGCCGGGTATCGGTCGCTGGACTGCGGAGATGTTCCTGATGTTCGCATTGCACCGGCTCGACCTGTTTGCAATGGACGATATTGGCCTGCGTCGCGGCGCGAATCAGCTATACGGCAAGGGGCGGGCGCTGTCCGAGCGCAGGATTCTGGCAATCAGCTCGGTCTGGGCGCCGTATCGAACCGTTGCCTGCTGGTACCTGTGGCGGCACGCGGATCCGGTCACTCAGACCTGGAACTGAGCAGTTCAGGCGGCTTTGGACGTCTGTATCGGCACCACGGTGGTTGAACTCTGGTTCAAGTGGCCCAGCTGTACCCAGCGGATGACCTTGATCTCGCCGTTCATGTCTTCAGCCAGCGCCGTGCATGACTCCACCCAGTCGCCGCAGTTGTAGTAGGTCACGCCG
>JBFJKG010000075.1:0-7988 GCA_041635075.1 Solimonas sp. | reverse complement strand
GCCTCCAGCGCGGCGCTGAAATGCGCCTGCCCTGCCGGCACGACCAGCACGGTTCCGGGGCCGTAGTGCGTGAGCGCGTCGGCATCAAAGCGAGTGCCGAGCGCAAAGGCGTACTGGCCCTGCAGCACCGTGACCACCCGTTGGTCCGGGTGCCAATGCGGCGGCGTGCGTACGCCCGGCGCAAAGCGAACGCGAATGGTGTACGGCCCCTGCTGAGGATTGCCGGCGACGACGGCGACCTCGGCACCCGGCGCGCCGGGCTCGCTGCGGTACTGCAAGGTGTCCGGTGTGATCACGCGCAGCGGTACGGTGGGCGCCTGTGCCTGTGCCAGCAGCGCGACCCCGGCCAACAGCAAACCCGACGCGGGTCTCCCCATGATTCTGCTCCGCAGCCTTTCGCCCACTAGAGCAGAAATCGCCGCCGCCTCCAATCCCGAAGCGGCAACAATGGCCATTTCCATATGGCTTGCTGGCACACTAACGATCGTCGAGCTGCGCAGCTATTACGGCGGTTCGAACAATTACCGGATGGCCAGGAGTGATCGACATGCAGTCCCGCAGTGCCCCTTTAGTCAGCCTCGCGCCAGCGCCCTGGACCCTGCAGGGTCGCGGCTACATCACGCTGCTGCGCTATCCCGCCGACGCTGACGCTCAGGACCGCTTTCTGCCCGAGCACCTGCAGGGCCGACGCGTCGCATCGCGTTTTGCGTGGATGATGTTCGTGGACTATCAGCAGTCCGATGTGGGGCCGTATTACGAACTGCTGTTCATTCCCGGCAGTTTTCCGTTTGCCGATGGCAAGCGCCATCTGTCCATCAGTCGCATTCTGGTGTCGTCGATGGACAGTGTGGTCAATGGTCAGCGCAACTGGGGCATACCCAAGGAACTGGCCCAGTTCGAAGTGGAATACGGCGCCGGCCGCGTGGATGCAGTGCGCGTGCTCCAGGACGGTCAGCTGCTGGCGGAGCTCCAGTACCAGCACTATCCGTTGAGCGTGCCGTTCTCCACCGCGCTGGTGCCCTCGGGCTTGCGCACGCTGGGGCAACACCATGATGGCCAGACGTTCATCTACACCCCGTCCGCGCGGGGCTGGATCAAGCCGGCGCGCTTGCGGGCTGCCCGCTCCGACCCCGACCGCTTTCCGGATCTGACGCAGGCGCGCGCCCTGCTGAGCGTCCAGGCCTCGCGCTTTCAGATGCAGTTTCCCGTTTCCCGCGTGTTGTCCGCACCCCAGGAGCCGTCCGCATGATCCGCCGCCCTGTAGAAGCCGAACTGGAGCTGTTCCGTGACTCGGCGCGCAAGTTCTTTCAGCAGGAGATTCGCCCGCACGGAGAGCGCTGGCGCGAGACCGGCCTGATAGATCGCGAGGCCTATCTCAAGGCCGGCGAGATGGGGTTTCTGTGCATGTGGATGGACGAGCAGTACGGCGGCGCCGGGATCAAGGATTTTCGTTACGAGCAGGTGCTGATCGAAGAGAACGCAGCGCATGGCGACAGTGGCTACTTCATCACGCTGCACAGCCGCCTGGTTGCGCCCTACCTGCAGCACTTCGGTACCGAGGAACAGAAGCAGCGCTTCTTTCCCGGTATCCGCACGGGCGAGAAGATCCTGGCGATCGCGATGACCGAACCGGATGCCGGCTCGGATCTCGCCGGCATGAAATCCCATGCAGTCGACAAGGGCGATCATTGGCTGCTGAACGGCACCAAGACCTACATCTCCAACGGCATTCTCAGCGACGTGATCATCGTTGCCGCCAAGACCCACCCGGACAATCCGCACGGCGTGACCCTGTTCCTGGTCGAACGCGGCATGGAAGGATTCGAGCGTGGCCGCCTGCTGAAGAAGATGGGCATGAAGTCTCAGGACACGGCCGAACTGTTCTTTCGCGACGTGAAGGTGCCGAAGACCCATGTGCTGGGGCAGGTGCACGCCGGGTTCTACCACCTGATGCAAGGGCTGGCCGAAGAGCGCCTGATTGCCGCCTGCGGCAACGTCGCGGGTGCGCGCGCTGCGCTGGAGGCCACGCGCGAGTTCGTGCGCCAGCGCAAGGTCTTCGGCAAGCCGTTATCGAAGATGCAGAACACGCGCTTCAAGCTCGCGGCGCTCGACACCGAGCTTGATATCGCACAGGTCTACGTTGATCGCTGCGTCGAGCAGCACAACCTCGGCAAGCTCGACCCGACCGACGCCGCGCGCGCCAAGCTCTATACCAGCGAGTTGAATGGCCGCATGGTGGATGAAGGCGTGCAGCTGCACGGGGGCGCCGGCTACATGGACGAGTATCCGATCTGCCGCATGTATCAGGATGAGCGCATCCACCGGATACTGGCCGGCACCTCGGAAATCATGAAGGAGATCATCGCCCGCAGCACGCTGGATTAGTCGAGCATGCATTTCCCGCAAGCCCGCTACTCCGGTAGCGTCCCGCGGACTTGTTGCATCAATTCAAGCGCTTGCGCGCGGCAGCGGACGCCACCACTGCGGGCGCCAATCCGAGTGGCTGAGGCAGCGCCGCCGGGGTAACGTAGCTCACACACTGAACAGGCTAGGCTGCTGGTGCCCATTGCTCGGGGCGCCGGCCGACCGGGCGAGGAGACACGGGTATGAGCAGCAAGCTACGCGGCAGCCGTCGCAGTTGGAGCGTGTGCGTCGGGGCGATGTGGCTGCTCGCAGCCTGCGCCGGCGACTACAGCGGCGAGGTGGGCAGCGGTGGCGGATCGAATCCGGACCCGAGCAGTGGCAGCTTCAGCGGCCCGCAGGACTTCTACAACAAGCGTATCGAGCCGCGGCTGGCCTTCTGCCGCACCTGCCATGTCCCCAGAGGTGTGGCCAACGTCGAAGACGGGCGGCTGCTGATGCTGGGTGAAACCGCAGTCAATGACTACGCCCTGTTGCGCGCATCCTGGGAGGCCCTGGGTGGCAACAACCCGGTCTCGCGCATATTGCTGGTGCCGTCACAGCAGGAAACCAAGCGGCATTCCGGCGGCGCGCCCTGGCTGAAGAACAGTGCCGCCTACAAGGACATGGCGGTGCTGTTGAACTGTTTCGAGAACCCGGCAGGCTGTCTGGACGGCGTGGGCTCGGCTCCGGTCATCGAGGACCTGCCGCTGCTCGGCAGCAAGCATGCGCAGCACCGATGGGCCAGCTATTGCGCGGACAAGGCCGACAACGCGCCGCTACCGGCCGATCCGCGCACCTTGATCCAGCCCGGCGTCAACGCTGATCGCGCCGTGTTCTACAACGCCTACTGGCAGGACTGCCACGTCAATCTTCCGGAAAGCGAACAGCAGGCCACGACCTGCGGCGAGTACCGAGCGCGGCGTGATCGCGGCCTGCAGTTCCTGCTGGACGAGCTGCCAGTCGGCGCCAGCAGCGCCGACACCTACAACGACACCTGGAAGAAGTGGGGCTTTCCGGGCCGCCCCGAAAACTTCGACGAGCTGTACACGTTGCGCTACGGACTCAATCGCGCACCGTTCGACAACCCCTACCCGCTACCCGGCGAAGACCCCAAGACCAGTGATGGGGGATCGGGCCAGCTGCCACTGGGCCTGCGCCAGATCAAGGATGAATCGGGGCAATGGACAGGACAGATCGGAACGGCTGCCTGCTTCCAGTGCCACGGTGGCGAGCTGGGCGGCCCTGACGGCGGCAACCTGCTGACCACGGCCAGCATGGGCCTGGGCAACAACAACTACGACGTGCAGATGAATGCGGCGGATTCCTCGCCGTTTGCTGGCACGCCGTTCTCGACGCTGTTGCCGGCGGCGGACATCAACAGCCTGTTCAATATCGGCATCAAGCAGCGCGGTCAGAACAATGCCGTCGGCGCCTTCGAGTTCCTGGTGACGGTGCTCGATCTCGATTCTCTGGGGCTGAATCCCAACTTCCTGAAGACCGTGGTCGGCGTCAGTGGTCCTACGGATGTGGCGCACCCGCTGGCACACACCCAGGACACCCCAGCGTGGTGGAACATGGGCTCGCGGCCGCGCAAGTTCTTTGATGCGGGCGTGTCCAACGACAGCACGCGCATCATCATGGCCGCAGGCCCGGGCGAGTTCGAATCGTTGGTGTCGATGGACGGCGCGGCGTATCGCAACCGCATCGAGCAGTACGACCAGGATCTCGAGGCCTACTTCCTGTCACTGCGCTCGCCCGAATTTCCCGAGGCGATCGACGAAACCCTGGCCAAGCAGGGCGCGGTGCTGTTCCACACCAAGGACTTGTGGGCAGAAGAGGGCAATGCCGGCGCGCCCCGGCCGCTGGGCGGCAATGGCTCCTGCGCCAGCTGCCACGGCGCCTACTCGCCACGGTACGTGAATGACCCGGCCTATCTCGAGACCCCCGCACTGGAAGGCGTGGCCGGGCATATCTCGCCGCTGGATGTGATTGGAACCGATCGCGCCCGCTCGGACATGCTGACCCCGACCCTGCGCGAGCGCTGGGACACCACCTACTGGGGCTACAGCGATGGTGCGCCGGGCTATGTCGCGCCTGAAGACAAGGACCCGATCACCGAAGTGCTGGACGACATGTATCCGCTGGAGTTGCGGCCAATGGGCGTATGCGGCTGGGAGAAGGCCGTGATCGGCTATCAGGCGCCACCGCTATACGGGGTATGGGCGACGGCCCCGTACTTCCACAACGGGTCGGTGCCGACCCTGGCCCAGGTGCTGGAGTCGGGCAAGCGCTTGCCGATCTGGCAGCGCAAGCTGCAGCAGGATCAAGGCATTGTCGGTTACGACCAACGCTACGCCGTGGCCTATGATCCGGTCGCAGTGGGTTGGAAGCACGACGCGCTGAGTTGCAGCGAGATGCCGGGCAGCGAGCTCGCCAATTGCAATCCGATAGACGATCAGGGTCCGTCGCTGGTGCAGCTGATGCAGAATTTCCTGAACAGCTCCCTGAGCTGGACCGGGCTGATCTCCATTCCAGACCCCACCCCCGGTTCCCTGGACAAGCGGCTGGTCTATGACACCCGCATCCTCGGGAACGGCAACGGCGGCCATACGTTCAGCGACGTGCTGACCGAGCAGGAGCGCAAGGCCATCATCGAGTATCTGAAGACGCTGTAAGCCTCCAGAGAGCACGGCACAGCCTGCGAAAGCGGCAAGGGGGGCGGCTACAATGGTGGCCGCCCCTTTCATTTGGCAGACCCTACTTGGACGCCCTGTTAGTACCCGAACTCTGGATTGCGCTGTTCACGCTGGCCGCCCTGGAAATCGTCCTCGGCATCGACAACATCATCTTTCTGTCGATCATGGCCAACAAGTTGCCGGAGCATCAGCGCGCACGCGCACGCACCATTGGCTTGGCCGGTGCGTGCCTCACGCGTATCGCCCTGCTGATGTCGCTGGCGTGGATGGCCAAGCTGACCACGCCGCTGTTCCATATCTTCGAGTACGGCATTTCCGGTCGCGACATCATCCTGATCGGTGGCGGCCTGTTCCTGCTGGGCAAGGCCTCGCTGGAGATCCACGAACAGGTCGAGAGCGACAGCGACGGTCATGGCCCTGAGGATGTCATCGGCAAAGTGGCGTCCGTGAGCTTTGCCAGCATCATCGTGCAGATCATGATCTTGGACATCGTGTTCTCGCTGGACTCGGTCATCACCGCAGTCGGCATGACCGATCGCGTTCCGGTCATGGTTGCGGCGATCGTGATCGCGATCGGTGTGATGATGTTCTTCGCTGGCCCGGTCTCGAACTTTGTCGAGAATCACCCGACAATCAAGATTCTGGCGCTGTCGTTCCTGATCCTGATCGGCATGGCGCTGGTCGGTGAGGGCATGGGTTTCCATGTGCCCAAGCCCTACATCTACTTCGCGATGGGCTTCTCGGTCGGTGTGGAGATGCTCAATATCCGCATGCGGCGCAAGAAGAAGATCGGCGCGGACACCTAGGCGCGCGGTCTGAGTAGCGCTGAGACCTACTCCAGCAGTTGCGAACGCATCAGCTTGCGGTAGGCCGCATCGCCGCCGATGACGCGGCGCAGCGCAAGCAGGCTCTTGGCGTCGCTGCCGACCACATAGCGCAGACGGTTGCTGCCGTCCGTAGCCGCACGCCAGATCGCGTCGGCCACGGCGGTGGCCGGCGCGCCCTTGGCGCCGGCCTTATTCATCTTGCGCATGCCGGTTTCGACCATCGCGTTGTAGGCGGTCAGCGTCGGGTCATGCACAAACTCGGCTGAGCGCTCATAGAAGTCGGTCTTGATTGCGCCGGGCTCGATCAGTTTGACGCGGACGCCCAGTGGTTCGAGTTCAAACGCCAGGGACTCGGTGAAGCCCTCCACCGCCCACTTGCTGGCGTGATAGACGCTGTAGAACGGAAAGGTCAGGCGTCCGCCCATGCTGGCGACGTTGATCAGGCAGCCGCCGGCCTGTGCACGGAACTGCGGGATCACCGCGCGCGACACCCGCATCAGCCCGAACACATTGGTCTCGAACTGACGCCGCAGCTGCGCATCACTCATGGACTCGAAAGTGCCGCTGAGGCCATAGCCGGCGTTGTTGACCAGCACGTCAATGCGGCCGTAGCGTGAAACCGCGGCCTGCAGCGCGCGTTCCACACTGGCATCGTCGGTGACATCCAGTGCCAGGCACAGCCAGCGCGGATCGCTGCGATCCTTGTTGGGCTTGCGCATCGTGGCGACCACGTTCCACCCCCGGTCGAAGAACCACTCGGCGGTGGCCTTGCCGATGCCGGTGCTGGCGCCGGTAATCAGTACGGTTTGAGTCATCGATCGTCCCCTGAAGATCGGGGCTAGCCTGCACCAAGCCGGTAGAATCCGTCCATGCGTTTCGATACCCCCGATCTCACCCCCCTCGTCGCCGACCTGAACCCCGCCCAGAAGGCGGCGGTAACCGCGCCACCCGAGCACCGCCTGGTGCTGGCCGGTGCCGGCTCCGGCAAGACCCGCGTGCTGACGCACCGCGTTGCCTGGCTGATTGCAGCGGAAGGTCTGTCGCCCTTGTCGGTGCTGGCCGTCACCTTTACCAACAAGGCGGCCAACGAGATGCGCGGCCGCATCGAGCAGCTGGTCGATGTGCCGATACGGGCGATGTGGGTCGGCACCTTCCACGGCATTGCCCACCGCATGCTGCGCTATCACTGGAAGGAAGCGGGTCTGCCGCAGAACTTCCAGATACTCGACGCCGACGATCAGGTGCGGCTGGTCAAGCGCACGATCAAGTCATTGCAGATGGATGAGGAGCAGTGGCCGGCCAAGACCGTCACAGGCTGGATCAACGCGCAGAAGGAGGAGGCACGACGGCCGCGGCATTTCGGCGAGCACAGTGACTACAGTCAGCGCCAGATGGTGCGGGTCTACGCGGCCTATCAGCAGACCTGCGAGCGGCAGGGCGTGGTCGATTTCTCCGAACTGCTGCTGCGCGCCTTCGAGCTGTGTCGTGACAATGCCGAGCTGCAGGCGCATTACCGCAGCCGCTTCCGCCATATCCTGGTGGACGAGTTTCAGGACACCAACAAGCTGCAGTACGACTGGTTGCGCGTGCTGGCGGGCCCCAGGGGCATCATGTTCGCAGTCGGCGACGACGATCAGTCGATCTACAGTTGGCGCGGCGCGCGCGTCGACAACATGCTCAAGCTCTCCGAGGACTACCCCGGCTGCGAGGTGATCCGCCTGGAGCAGAACTACCGCTCCACCGGCACCATCCTCAAGGCTGCCAATGGCCTGATCGCACGCAATGGTTCGCGCCTGGGCAAGAACCTGTGGACCGACGGCAACGAGGGCGAGGCGATCCAGCTCTACGCCGCGTTCAACGAATACGACGAATCCGAGTTCGTCATCAATCGCATCAAGGAACATCTCGACGGTCGCTGCGCGCATCGTGATCTGGCGGTGCTCTACCGCACCAGCGCGCAGTCGCGCGTACTGGAAGAGACCCTGATCCGCGCACGCCTGCCGTACCGCATCTATGGCGGCCTGCGCTTCTTCGAGCGCATGGAAGTCAAGGACGCGCTGGC
>JBFJKG010000074.1:0-7993 GCA_041635075.1 Solimonas sp. | reverse complement strand
TCGACTCCGGGCCCCGGGCCGCCGCCGGGGCCACCGCCGTCTCGCGGGGGGGCACTATCGCCACAAGCGCCTAGTAGCAGTGCCAATAGCACGGCCAGCGCGCACTTCGCCTGGGGGGGCAGCTTGTGCATCTCATCTCCCAAATCGCACTGCAAATGATCCACGGCCTTTGAAGGCAGCGAACCTGATCGGACTCCGTGGGCCCGACCTCATTAAGCGTCTTCAACCCGGAACGCCGTGTTCCGGGCTAAGCTGTTTTGCGGATGTTCGACCGCGCCCGCCCCATGCGAGCCGCGCGCCGGACCCCGGCTGTTATGACAATTCTGTGACCCCGCCCCGGCCTCGTCTTGACGAATGCCGCCGAATCGTTGCGAAATCACGCCACTGTGCCTACCTTGCCCCCCACACTACCGCCCGGCGGCGTCATCGCTTCGCTGTACGCGCGCGGCCTGCTGGACTACCTGCGCACGCGCGGTGTCGATCCGGCGACCCTCTACCCTGAGGCGCGTGTCGCCCAGCTCGAAACCGCGCGCGGTCACGAGGAGGTGCCGCTCGCGGAATGGATCGCCATGTTCGACAGCGCCATCGCTCACTTCAACGAGCCGGAGCTGCCACTGCTGGCCGGTGCGAGCCTGCATGTGCGCCACCTGGGCGTGCTCGGCCATGTGCTGATGAACTGCGCCAATCTCGACGAGGTTGCGCGCCAGCTCGGCCGCTATATCCGACTGCTCGGCCAGATCGGGCAACCGGTCGTGACTGTCCGCGGCGACCGCACCCATCTGTTGTGGAGTTGGCCCTACCAGACGCCGCCGTCTGATTCGGTTGCACAGTTCATGCTGGGCGCGCGCGCCATGTTCATGCGCTGGCTCAGCGACCGACCAGATCTGCGCTACGACGCCCGCTTCCACTTTGCCAAGCCGCGCGATCTCAGCGCCTACGACCGGGTGTTCGGCGGTGAGCTTCGGTTTGATCAGCCCGCCAGCGAGATGGTGTTTCCCACCAGCTACATGCAGCTTCCGGTGGCCAGCGCCGACGAGGACCTGCGACAGCAGGTAGAAGCGCGCGCGCAGTCGCTGCTGCGCAAGCTCTCGGGCGAACCGGCGCTGATGCGGGATCTCAAGGGCGTGCTGACACGCAATCTGGCCAACGGCCGGGTTTCACTGGATGACGCCGCAGGCGCGCTGGAGATTTCGTCGCGAACCCTGCAGAGGCGCCTGGCTGAGCTGGACCGGTCCTTCCAATCGGTACTGGACGAGGTGCGCCAGCATGTCGCCGAAAACCTGCTGCGTGATCCGCATGTGTCACTGACGCAAATCGCCTTCCTGCTTGGCTACACTGAGCAAAGCACCTTTCACAACGCGTTCAAGCGCTGGACCGGGCAGTCGCCGGGCAGCTATCGCAGGCAACAACTGGATGGACGATGAGCACCGCCGCCAACGCTGATGCCAGCCGCCCCCTTTGGATACCGCCTGTCGGCGCCGCGCTACCCCTGCGCAGGCCGCCAGCAGTACACCTCTTGCGTCATCTTGCAGTGCAGCAAAAGCAGGCGTAAGGTTCGCCGCCCATGAAAATCGTGATTCTCGGCGCGGGCCAGGTGGGCTCGACGCTGGCAGAAAATCTGGCCAGCGAGAAGAACGACGTCACCGTGATTGATATCAACGGTGCCGCGCTCAACGAGCTGCAGGAACGCCTCGATATCCGCACCGTGCAGGGGCATGCCTCACACCCGAAGATCCTGCGTCAGGCCGGGGCCGACGACGCCGACATGATCATCGCCGTGACGGCCAGCGATGAGACCAACATGCTGGCGTGCAAGATCGCCGACACGCTGTTCAAGACCCCGACCAAGATCGCGCGTATTCGTGCCCAGGACTATCTGCGCGAGGACAAGCTGTTCGGCCCGGAAGGGGTGCCGGTGGATCTGAGCATCTCACCGGAGCAACTGGTCACCGACTATATCCGGCGACTGATCGAGTACCCCGGTGCGCTGCAGGTTGTGGATTTCGCCGACGGGCGTGTACGCCTTGTCGGTGTGCGGGCGTACTACGGCGGCCCGCTGGTTTCGCGGCAGCTCAAGGAGCTGCCGCAGCATTTGCCGAATGTGGACGCGCGCGTCGCCGCCATCTACCGCCGCGGGCGCGCAATCATCCCAGAGGGTGACACCGTCATCGAGGCCGAGGATGAGGTGTTCATCATCGCTGCCAGCGATCACATCCCCAAGGTCATTGCCGAACTGCGCCGCCAGGACAAGCCGGTCAAACGCGTCATGCTGGTCGGCGGCGGCAACATCGGCCTGCGGCTGGCCAAGGCCCTGGAAGAGAGCAAGATCCAGGTCAAGATCATCGAGAAGTTCCGCGAGCGGGCACGCTATCTGTCCGAACAGCTGGAACACACGGTGGTGCTGACCGGCGACGGCGCCAACGAGTCGCTGCTGCACGAGGAAAACATCGAAGACGTGGATGTGTTCTGCGCCATCACCAACGATGACGAGGCCAATATCCTGTCGGCAATGCTGGCCAAGCGGCTGGGCGCGCGCAAGGCCCTGTGTCTGATCAATCGCCTGTCGTATGTCGAACTGGTCGAAGGCAGCACCATCGACATCGCCATTTCACCGCAGCAATCCACGGTTTCGGCGCTGCTGTCGCGCGTACGACGCGGTGACATGGTGAAGGTGCATTCGCTGCGCCGCGGCGCGGCCGAGGCCATTGAAGCCGTGGCCCATGGCGATGTGCATAACTCGCGCGTCGTTGGTCGCCGGCTGGAAGAGATCAAGCTGCCCCCCGGCACCACGATCGGCGCCATCGTCCGTGGCGACGCAGTGATCATCGCCCACCACGACACGGTGATCGAAGCCGAAGACCACGTCATCCTGTTCATCGTCGACAAGAAACGGGTGAAAGACGTGGAGAAACTGTTCCAGGTCGGCCTCAACTTCCTCTGATGCCATCCGCGTTCGGCTCCAGCCGCGGCATTGTTGCAACGCGTCGTCACCGCTACGCCGCCGTACAAAGGGTGATGGGCGTGCTGCTGATGATGTTCTCGGTCAGCATGGTGCCGCCGCTGCTGATCAGCATGCTGTACGACGAAGGCGTCGGCCATGTGTTCCTTGAGGCACTGTGGATCACTCTGACGACCGGCGCAGCGGTCTGGTGGCCGGTGAAGCGCTCGAAGGCCGAACTCAAGATTCGCGACGGCTTTCTCGTTGTCGTGCTGTTCTGGGCCGTGCTGTCGCTGTTCGGTGCCATTCCGCTGTACGCCAGCGATGCGGGCTGGGACAGCTTCACCGATGCGCTGTACGAATCCGTATCCGGCCTGACCACCACCGGCTCTACCGTCATCGCCAGCGGGCTCGATACGCTGCCGCATGCCATCAACTTCTACCGCCTGTTACTGCACTGGCTGGGGGGCATGGGCATCATCGTGCTGGCGGTGGCCATCCTGCCGATGCTCGGCGTCGGTGGCATGCAGCTATACAAGGCCGAAACCCCCGGCCCGATGAAGGACTCCAAGCTCACCCCACGCATCGCCGAGACCGCCCGCGCCTTGTGGGTCGTATATCTGGCGCTGACCTTCGCGTGTACCACTGCGTACTGGGCCGCTGGAATGCCCGTATTCGACGCCATCATTCACGGCATGTCGACCATCTCGACCGGCGGCTTCTCCAACCGCGACGCCAGCATCGGTTACTACAGCAGCCCCTTGATCGAGTACCTGGCGATGGGCTTCATGGTGCTTGGCACCATCAACTTCGCCACGCATTTCATGGTGTTTCGTGAACGCAATCCCCTGGTGTACTGGCGCGATTCCGAGGCGCGCACCAGTATCGGCCTGATGATTGGCTTTACCACGCTGATCACCGTGGCATTGTTGTCCAGCGGCACCTATGGCGATGCCGAAACCGGTATCCGCAAGGCGCTGTTTCATGTCATCTCCTACGGCACCACCACCGGCTTTGCCACCGCCGACCCGACCTACTGGCCCTCATTCACACCGGTGGTGTTGATCATGACCGGCTACATGGTGGGCTGCGCGGGCTCGACCTCCGGCGGCGTCAAGGTCGTGCGCCTGATGCTGTTCGTGAAGCAGGCGCAGCGCGAGCTGCAGCGGTTGATTCACCCCAATGCCGAGCTGCCGATCAAGCTTCAGGGCAAGGTGGTTCCGGACCCCGTGGTCTATGCCGTGGGCGCGTTCTTCTCGGTCTATATCGGCGCCACCCTGATACTGATCGCGGCGATGATCGCCACCGGCCTCGACCCGGTCACCGCGTTCTCCGCCGTATCGGCCAGCATCAACAACATGGGCCCAGGCCTCGGCACACTCAACGCTTCGATGGCGTCGGTATCGGATACCGGCAAGTGGATACTGATGTTCACGATGCTGCTGGGCCGCCTTGAAATCTTCTCGCTGCTGATCGTGTTTACCCCGGCCTTCTGGCGGCGCTGACAGCCAGATAGGGGTTTCCAGCCAAGACGTACAGGGCCCGGGTTTGCTCTAATCCCCTTACGTTCCCTATTAGCGCGTATCCGCATGTCGGTTTTCACCAAGGTCAGCCACGCCCAGCTGCGCAAGTTCCTGAAGCTATATCCGGTGGGGCCGCTGATCGGCTTTCAGGGCATCGGCGAGGGCGTCGAGAACACCAACTACTTCGTCGACACCGATGACGGTCGCTGGGTGCTGACGCTGTTCGAGCGCCTGAACTACGCGGATCTGCCGTACTTCCTTGGGCTGATGGACCACCTGGCCTCACGCGGCTTCCCCGGCGCGATGCCCGCGCGCACCAAGGCCGGCAAGAACCTGACCATGCTCAACGGCAAGCCTGCTGCGCTGGTGCGGCGGCTGGTCGGACAGAGCGTGCTGTTCCCGAATCTCGAACAGTGCCGGCAGGTGGGGCGTGCGCTGGGCGAACTCCATGTGGCGGCGCAATCCTACGCTGGCCATTGCGACAACTCACGTGGCTCGCTATGGCGTGAACAGACCGGGCGCCTGCTGCTGCGCAAGCTGACCGAGGCTTCCGCCAAGCGCCTGCTCGAGGACGAGCTGGCGATGCAGATGTCGGTGGATCTCGCGAGCCTGCCGCAGGGCGTCATTCACGCCGACCTGTTCCGCGACAACGTGCTGTTCGTGGATGACCGCCTGACCGGCGTCATTGATTTCTACTACGCCTGCAACGACGCCCTGCTGTATGACCTCGCGGTCACCGTCAACGACTGGTGCTTCGAACCGGACGGCACACTGAACCCCGCGCGCTGGGAAGCGATGGTGTCCGCCTACCGCTCACGGCGTGAACTGCGCGAGGATGAGCGCGCGGCCTGGCCGCTGGTCCTGCGCGCGGCCGCGCTGCGGTTCTATCTGTCGCGATTGTATGACTGGACCTTCCCGCGCGAAGGCGATGTCGTGCACGTCAAGGACCCCGACCAGTACCGGCGCATCCTGCAGCACCATCGCAAGCAGGCGCCGCCAGCGCTGTAAGGCGCGCGGCCAGATCAGCTATTCGTCGGCAGCCTCGATCGCGCGATCCATTTCGTCCTTGCGCTGATCGTTGGCATCCAGCGTCGCGTCCAGCTTGTCGGCTATCGCATCGCCGCCATAGCCGATCGCTTCGGTGTTGCGAATGCTGTGTGTCTCCTCACGCCCCTCCGGCGCCTTGCGCTCGGACGGGGGCTCGCCGCTCCCACAGGCGCAGAGCAAGCCAAATATGGCTGCCACTACGGTCCATCGATACATAGTCGGGCTCCTGATCACCGGCTGGCCGGAAGCACGAGTCTAGCGCCTGCGGTGGAGAGTGCCGCACAATCGGCCGCATCTGGCGGAGTACAAGCGGCCACAACGACCGCTTGCAAGACCAGCGGGGAGATCTACTGCGGATGAGCGATTCCATGACTGCGGGCAGCGCGCCAAGCAACTCGCCGCGGCGCGTGCTGTTTGCCAGCCTGATCGGCACCACGATCGAGTTCTTCGACTTCTACATTTACGCCACCGCAGCGGTACTGGTGTTTCCGAAGCTGTTCTTTCCTGCCGGAGATCCGGCCTCGGCAATGCTGCAGTCGCTGGCGACCTTCGCCATCGCGTTCTTCGCGCGCCCGGTGGGCTCGGCACTGTTCGGTCACTACGGCGACCGTATCGGTCGCAAGGCCACGCTGGTGGCGGCACTGCTGACCATGGGCATTTCCACCATCGCCATCGGCCTGTTGCCGACTTACGCGCAGATCGGCGTCGCCGCGCCGCTGCTGCTGGCGCTGTGCCGCTTCGGCCAGGGGCTGGGACTGGGCGGCGAATGGGGCGGCGCGGTACTGCTGGCCACAGAGAACGCCCCGCCCGGCAAACGCGCCTGGTACGGCATGTTTCCACAGCTGGGGGCGCCGATTGGCTTCATCTGTTCCGGCGGCATCTTCCTGCTGCTTTCGGAAGTCTTGAGCGACACGCAATTCTTCAGCTGGGGCTGGCGCATTCCGTTTCTGGCCAGCAGCCTGCTGGTTGTTGTCGGCCTGTGGGTCCGTCTCAGCATCACTGAGACGCCGGTATTTCAGAAGGTACTGGACCAGCACGAACGGGTACGGGTGCCCATGCTCTCCGTGCTGCGTGATCACACGCGCGTGCTGGTGCTGGGCACCGTGATCGCGATTGCAACGTTTGTGCTGTTCTACCTGATGACGGTGTTCACGCTGACCTGGGGCACGACCGCGCTCGGCTATACGCGTGAGCAGTTCCTGATCATGCAGCTGTTCGGTATTGTGTTTTTCGCGCTGACGATTCCGTTCTCTGCGATCTATGCGGATCGGCATGGCCGCCGCCGGACGCTGCTGATCGTGACGGCAGCGATCGCGCTGTTCGGCGTGGCGTTGGCGCCGCTGCTGGCCGGCGGCACTGCTGGCGTGATGTTCGCGCTGGCCCTTGGCCTGTCGCTGATGGGGCTGACCTACGGGCCGTTAGGCACGATTTTGTCGGAGCTGTTCCCTGCATCCGTGCGCTACACCGGCGCGTCGCTGACCTTCAATCTGGCCGGCATCTTCGGGGCATCGCTGGCGCCGTACATCGCGACCTGGCTGGCCAAGAGCTACGGGCTTGAGTTCGTGGGCTATTACCTCAGCGGCGCCGCCCTGCTGACGCTGGGAGCGCTCTGGCTTAGCAAGGAAACCGGCGACACCGAGCCGGCAGCGGCGGCCTGAGCACGACCATGCTCGGCCTAAGTCGTTATCAGTGGATCGTATTGTTCGCCGCATGGCTGGGCTGGGGCTTTGACCTGTTCGACAGCATTCTCTTCAACTTCGTCGCGCCCAACTGCGTGCCGACCCTGCTGGGACTGGAGATCGGTTCGACTGAAGCCCGCCAGGCCACGCTGTACTGGACCGGGATTCTGACCTCCGTGCTGCTGATCGGTTGGGCGGCGGGTGGCGTCCTGTTCGGCTACGTCGGGGATCGCATTGGCCGCGCACGGACCATGCAGATCACGATCGCCATGTACGCGCTCGGCACTGCGGCCTGCGCATTTGCGCCCAACATCTGGTGGCTGCTGGCGTTTCGCGTCGTCGCCTCTCTGGGCATCGGCGGTGAATGGGCGGCCGGCGCGTCCATGGTCGCCGAGGTGATGCCGGAGAAGCGGCGGGTCGAGGCCGGCGCCCTGCTCTACACCTCGGCCGCTTTCGGCGTGACCTTGGCCACGCTGGTCAATCTGCTGATCGCCGGCCACTGGTTTGCGGATCAGCCGGAAGTGTCCTGGCGGTATGTCTTTCTGTGCGGACTGCTGCCAGCAACCGTGGTCTTTGGCGTGCGCCTGTTCATACATGAGCCCGAGCGTTGGCTGATCGCGCGCGCCAACAGCGCGCCGCCGCGGCTGGCCGAGCTGTTCTCTCCACAGATGCGGCGTGCGACGGCCAGCGGCTTCCTGATGGCGATGATCGCGTTGATTACCTGGTGGAGCTGCAACGCGTTTCTGCCGACATTCGCTACCGCCCTCGCGCAGAGCGAGAGCGCGCTGCGCGGACTGGACCGCGAG
>JBFJKG010000073.1:0-8058 GCA_041635075.1 Solimonas sp. | reverse complement strand
TTGCGGCTCGGGCTCAGGCAACAGCAGCACGGAGACCTCGCGGCGCAGGCCGAGGTTGTCGCCAATATCGCCGACCGCGAGCCAGGCCTCACCGCGCCAGTCAAACGCGGCCAGGGCTTCCCAATCGAAGCCGCTGGTCGAACCGATGGTGACGGCACCCAGACCCCGCCCTGCCGCGTCAAACGCGTGCAGCTGGGGCGCATTGCCACTGTCATTGACCGCCCACCAGCGTGCTGGCTGCCGGTGTGAAGGCGCCAATCCGGATAGTTCGCGCAGGGCGGGGCTGTCGATCGTCGCCACACGCTGCCATCCGGCCACTGTCGGCGCGGCATCGGCGGCAACGATCCAATAGGCCAGCGCGACGCCGATTGCCGTCGGAAGCACGCGGCCCATCATTGATAGTCTTCTTTAACAGTAGCCGCTAAGTGCATCACTTTGCTTGGAAACATGCCTTCTGCCCACAGCGGCTGTGGATATCTATGTGTGCAATCTGCGGACGAGCACCGTAAGTCACCGTATCCGCGCCATTTTCTACTCCGGGGCGAGATTCTATCCACAGGCATTTTTCCTTACTAATTATGTATTTATGAAATTCTTGCGGCATTCTTGCAAAAAAATGTCGCTGTGGCGCGATACTCGCGGCCCCTGCCTCGCACCTGTGCATAAGGCCCGCCAGAAAGCAAGCGGTAAAACCCCGCAAAGCCACTAGACTGCCCCATGACCACGCCACATTCGCTGCCTCAAATCCTGTGCATTTCCGGCCACGACCCCAGCGGCGGTGCCGGGCTGCAGGCCGACATCGAGGCGATCTCGGCGCAGGGTGCACACGCTCTGACCGCCGTCAGCTGCTTGACCGTACAGAACACCTGCAATGTCACCCGCGTAGTCGCCACCGCCCCCAGCCTGCTGGCGCAGCAGATCACTGCAATCCTCGATGACTGTCCGGTGCATGCCATCAAGATCGGCCTGATCGGCGACGCCGCGCAGATACCGATCATTGCGGACGCGATCCGCCGCGCCGCCGTCCCGGTGGTGCTCGATCCGGTCCTGCGCGCCGGTGGCGGCGCCAATCTCTCGGCGGCGGATACCGTTGTCGCGCTGCTTTCAGCGCTATTGCCGCTGGCGACGATCATTACACCCAATGCCGCCGAAGCCCGACGCCTGGCACCCGGCGCCCCGGACCTGCACGCATGCGGGCAGATGCTGCTGGCGCACGGCTGCGCCAACGTCCTGATCACGGGCGGTGACGAGCCTACTGCCAGGGTCGTCAACACGTGGCACCGCGCAGACCTGCCGCCCACCCTGTTCGAGCACGCCCGCATTGCCGGCGGGTTTCACGGTGCGGGCTGCACGCTGGCCGCGACGCTGGCCGCCCGGCTGGCACGGGGCGAAGCGCTGGAGGTAGCGCTGCCTACAGCCCAGGACTACGTCGCACGTTGCCTGCAACGCGCGCTGTCCGTCGGCAGCGGCCGCGCCATACCCGATCGTCGGTCATGACACCGCTCCGCGGCCTCTACGCAATTACCTCCGAGCCCCTGTGCCGCGAGCCAGCGCGCATGGTGCCGGCGGTCACCGCCGCGTTGCGCGGGGGCGCGGCATTGATTCAGTACCGCGACAAGTGGAATGCGCGGCCCCTGCAGCTGGAACTGGCGAAGACCCTGCGGCAACTATGCAGGGCGCAGCGGGCGCTGCTGATCATCAACGATGATCTGGATCTGGCCACTCAAGTCGGCGCGGATGGCGTTCATCTGGGCGCCAGCGACGGTGACCTGAGTGCCGCCCGCAGCCGGCTGGGGCCCACCGCCATCATCGGCGCCACCTGCGGAGATTCCTTGCCCCGCGCCCAAACCGCAAAGCAGGCGGGCGCCAGCTACCTGGCGTTCGGCCGCTACTTTCCGTCGCAGACCAAGCCCGACGCCCCCGCCGCGCAGCTGCAGACGTTGCGCGAGGCGCGTTCGCTCGGGCTGCCGGTTTGCGCCATCGGTGGTCTCACCCCGGACAACGCCACCATCGCGATTGCCGCCGGCGCAGATCTGATCGCCGCGGTGGGCGGCGTGTTTGCAGCGTCCGATGTTGAAAGCGCAGCGGCCGCTTACCGGGTACTGTTCGATGGCGAGCCCGCTGCACGCATCCCTTAGAATTGCGGACTCCTGACACTCTTGGCGCTGGCCGCACCGCGCGGCGACCGCCCATTTTCTGCACGACGGACACCATGACCCGCTCGGAACACTTGTTTGCACGCGCGCAACTCTCCATCCCGGGCGGCGTCAACAGCCCGGTACGCGCCTTCAAGGCGGTTGGCGGCGCACCGCGATTCATCGACTCGGCGCTCGGCGCCTACATGGTCGATGCCGACGGTCAGCGCTATATCGACTATGTCGGATCATGGGGGCCGATGATTACCGGACATCAGGATCCGGACGTGGTAGCCGCACTGCGGCGCCAACTGGAGGTCGGCGTCTCGTATGGCGCGCCGACCGAACTCGAGATCGAAATGGCGGAACTGCTGTGCGCGCGCGTACCGGGTCTGGAACAGGTGCGCATGTGCAACAGCGGCACTGAGGCGACGATGAGCGCCCTACGCCTGGCGCGCGGCGCCACCGGACGCGATCACATCCTGAAGTTTGAAGGCTGCTATCACGGTCACGGCGACGCGCTGCTGGTCAAGGCCGGGTCCGGCCTGTTGACCTTCGGCGTGCCCACCTCGCCAGGTGTGCCCGCCGACCTCGCAAAATACACACTGACTGCGCAGTTCAACGACCTGGACTCAGTCGAGGCGGCGTTCAAGGACCACGGCAACGATATTGCCGCGATCATCGTTGAACCGGTGGCCGGCAACATGAACTGCGTGCCCCCCGCGCCGGGCTTTCTGGAGGGCCTGCGCGCCGTTTGCGACCGGCACGGCACGATATTGATCTTTGACGAGGTGATGACCGGATTCCGGGTCGGCCCTCGCGGCGCGTCCGGGCGCTATGGCGTAACCCCTGATTTGACGACGCTGGGCAAGATCATTGGCGGCGGCCTGCCGGTAGGTGCCTTCGGCGGGCGTCGCGACATCATGCAGAAGCTGGCGCCGGTGGGGCCGGTCTATCAAGCCGGTACGCTATCGGGGAATCCGCTGGCGATGAGCGCCGGGCTGGCGCTGCTGCGCAAGCTCGACGACGCCGGTCTGTACGCCCGTCTGGAACAGACCACCGCAAGCCTGCTGTCTGGCCTGCGGCGCGAGGCCGCCGCCGTTGGCTTGCCGTTTCTGACGACACAGGTGGGCAGCATGTTCGGTTTGTACTTTACGCAGCAGGCGGAGATCCGCGGATTCAAGGATGTGATGGCTGGCGATGGCGAGGCCTTCAAGCGCTTCTTTCACGCCATGCTGACGCGGGGCGTGTATCTGGCCCCGTCAGCTTATGAAGCCGGCTTCGTCTCCAGCGCACACGGCCCCACCGAGATTGAACAGACGCTGGCGGCCGCCCGCGAAGCCTTGCGCGAGGCGTTACCCGCCGCATGACTGCAGTGCTGCAGCAGTTTCTCGACTGGATCGGGGCCCATCCCAACTGGGCGCTGCTGCTGCTGCTGCTGACTGCGGGGCTGGATGCCATTTTCATCGTCGGCGCGTTTGTGCCGGCGGCCGTCGTGCTGTTTGCCGTAGGCGCGCTGGTGGCGCTTGGCTCGCTCGAGCTGTGGGCTGTGGTGCTGGTCGCGACCGTGGGCGCCGTTGCCGGCGATGGCTTCAGTTTCTGGCTGGGACGTCGCTATGGGAATGCGCTGTTCGCACATCGCCTGTTTACCCGCTATCCCGATGCCATCAGCAATGCCCGCCGCTTCTTCGACCGCTACGGCGTGCAAGGCGTGATGCTGGCGCGCTTCCTCGGCCCGGTACGCGCAATCACCCCAGCCATGGCGGGGGCCTCGGGCCAGCGCACCTGGGTGTTCGTGGTTGCCGACGGCGTGGCCGCTCTGGCCTGGTCCTTGGCCTACATCCTGCCCGGCGTGGTATTTGGCGCATCACTGGGCCTGGCCGCGGAAGTCGCCGGCCGCCTGGCGACCCTGCTGCTGTCGTTGATCGTGCTGCTGTGGCTGACGATCTGGGTCAGCGGCCTGGTGGGGCGGCGTCTGCAGAATCGCGCCGAGGCCTGGGTCGGCAGCATGCTCGACTGGAGCCGCCGCCACCGCCGCTTGCGCACCTTCGGCGCCGCACTGGCCGACCCGAAACAGCCGGAGACGCCGGTGCTGGCGCTGCTGGCCATCGTGCTGCTGACGCTGAGCGGTGTCTGGCTATACCTGTGGGCGGCGCCCGGACTGCACCCCTACCCCGGCGCGGTCGATGCCGCCATCTTCCAGACCCTGCGTGACCTGCATACCCCTTGGGGTCTGGCGATTGCGCAACTCGCCCTGCAACTGGGCGAGTGGCCGGTCTATCTGCCGGTCGCCACGGTCACATTCATCGTGCTGCTGGCGCTGAGAAAGCGGCGTGCCAGCGCCCACTGGCTGGCGGCACTTGGATTTGGCGCCGTGCTGTCGCTAGGGCTGCATGCGGTGCCGACGTTGGCACCCCCGTATCAGTTCTTCAGCACGCCGGAACCTCAGGGCTACTCGGCACGCGATCTGGTGCTGGCCGCGGTGATCTATTTCTTCCTGCCCGTGTTGCTGTCCACCGGGCGCAGCCCCTGGGTGCGGCGGCTGTTCTACGGCACCAGCTTTGCTGTGCTCGCGCTGATCGTGTTCGCGCAACTGTATCTGGGCGCGCAGTGGTACAGCCTGACCCTGTTCGCTGTCAGCGTCGCCGGCATCTGGGCCGCCCTGCTGGGCCTGGGATACCGGCGCCATCGCCCCGAGCTGCTGCCTGCACGGCGCGTACTGCCGCCGATACTGGCGGTGTTCGTGCTTGCCGTGTGCGTAGGGCTTGGCCAGACCCACCTGCACACAGCGGAGCCGTCACCGGCGTATGCGCAGATCGACGCAAAGCGATGGCAAGATCATTTCTGGGAGCTGCTCCCGGCTCAGCGGCAGGATGTCGCCGGGCGCCTCAAGCAACCCTTCCAGCTGCAGTGGGCCGGCGAATTGGCGCAGATCGACGAGGAACTGCGTGCCGCCGGCTGGCTGGCGCCAGCCCCGTTGTCGGGAGCCAACGCGCTGCGCTGGCTGTCCAGCGACTCGCCTGCCGAGGAGTTGCCGATCCTCCCGCAGGTTCATGCCGGCCAGCACCCGGCGTTGATGCTGCGCCTGCCAATAGACGCCGATGAGCAGTATCTGCTGCGACTATGGCCCTCGGGCTATCGCCTGACCGATGGCCGACCGCTGTGGATCGCCAACATCAGTCTGAGCCGTGCGCGCAGCTTCTATCGCGTGCTGCGCTATCCCGCTACCGAGACCGCTACGCCCGACATAGAACCCCTGCTTTCGCAGCTGCCGACGGTGCGCCGCGCCGCGCGAGGCACGGTCTGGCTGCTGTGGTCTTAAACTGCGTGCGTCCAACTCACTCTCACTTCCTGTCACTACCCGCATGGCCGAAACCGGCATGATCAGCAAGCTGCGCGCGCGCTTGAACCAAAGCGCGGGAGATTCGTGGCTGACTCGCGACATCGGCAGCTTCTTCACCGCGGACGCGCTGCGTGAGGACGCGCTCGACGAACTGGAGACACGGTTACTCACCGCAGACGCTGGACTTGAGGCAACGCAGTGGCTGCTTGATCGGTTGCAGGTCGAGATCAAGGCGGGGCGAGTGCGCAACGCAGCGCAGCTGCGCGGCACGCTTCGCGCGCTGTTGCTCGAACTGCTGACGCCGATAGCCAAACCGCTGCAGCTGCCCGACTTCATCAAGCCTTTCATCCTGTTCGTCGCCGGCGTCAATGGCGTCGGCAAGACCACGACGATCGGCAAGCTCGCGGCTCGCTATCAACGCGAAGGCAAGTCGGTGTTGCTGGCCGCCGGTGACACGTTCCGTGCGGCGGCAGTGGACCAGCTCAAGACCTGGGCCACACGTGCCAACGTGCCGATCCTGTCTCAGGGCGAAGGCGCGGACGCAGCCAGCGTCATCTACGACGCGGTCTCTGCCGCCAAGGCCCGCGGGGTTGACCTGGTGATCGCCGACACCGCTGGCCGACTGCACACGCAGAGCCACCTGATGGAGGAGCTGCGCAAGATCAAGCGCGTGGTCCAGAAGCACGATCCGTACGCGCCGCATGAGGTGCTGCTGGTTGTCGATGCAACCACTGGAGGCAACGCGCTGACGCAAGCCTTGCAGTTTCACGAAGCCATCGGCCTGACCGGCCTTGTCATCACCAAGTTGGACGGCACCGCCAAGGGCGGTATCCTGCTGGCCATCGCGCGGCGCATGGCGCTGCCGGTACGCTTTATCGGGGTCGGCGAGTCAATCGACGATCTGCAGCCCTTCGACGCAGAAACTTACGTAGATGCCTTGATCGGGGAATGAGGCTTTGAGCGACATCATCCGTTTCGACCAGGTCAGCTACCGCTATGCCGGCGGTCAGGACGTGCTCGAGAACGTGAACTTCTCGATCGACCAGGGTGAAATGGTCTACGTAACCGGCCCCAGCGGCGCCGGCAAGACCACGCTGCTGCGCCTCATCGCATTGCTGTGCCGCGCCAGCCGCGGCCAGGTGGTGGTGATGGGGCAGAATCTGTCCGTACTGAAGCCGCGGCAGGTTCCGGACTACCGCAGCCGCATCGGCCTCGTGTTCCAGAACTTCAACCTGCTTTACGACCGCTCGGTATTCGACAATGTCGCATTGCCGCTGGTGATCCGCGGCTATGCCTACAGCGATATCGGGCGCCGCGTACGCGCGGCACTGGATTCGGTGGGTCTGCTCGGCCGCGAGAAGTCACTGCCGCTGACGCTGTCCGGCGGCGAGCAGCAACGCGTGGGTATCGCCCGTGCAATCGTTACCAAACCTGCGTTGATTCTCGCCGACGAACCCACCGGCAATCTCGATCCGGAGATGGCACTGGAAGTCATGCACGGCTTTCAGCGCTTCAATGACGCAGGGGTCACGGTGCTGATTGCCACCCATGCCATTGACCTGATCGAGGCGCTTCCGCATCGCAATATTCACCTCGAGCACGGTCATATCACGGACAAGCGCCCGACAGCCGCCTCGCGCCTGGGAGACCGCCATGGCGTTCGTTGAGGCCGGCCTTGATCGACCCAACTGGCTGACGCGCTTCGCGCATGAGCATCTGCGCGTGTTCTTCTTCTCGTTGGGCAAGCTGGGCCGCGCTCCCCTGGCCGCCGGCCTCACGGCACTGGTCATCGGCATTGCGCTGGCACTGCCGGCCGGGCTGCATGTGTTGACCCGCAACCTGACGCTGGTGGGCAACAGCTGGCAGGACTCGCTGCAGATCTCCCTGTTCCTGAAAGACAGCGTGCCCCGTGAACGTGGCAACGCGCTGGCGCGTGAGCTGGAGACCGAGGCCGCGATTGCACGCACCCTCTACATTTCGCGTGAAGCCGCACTGGCCGAGTTCCGCCAGCAATCCGGATTTGGTGATGCGCTGGATCTGCTCACCGACAACCCGCTGCCCGGCGTGATTGCGGTCACACCTGATCGTCATCTGCAAAAGCCGCAGATACAGGCATTGCTGACCCGACTGGAAGCGCAGCCCGAAGTCGAGCTTGCACGACTGGATCAGAAGTGGCTGGAGCGCCTGTACGCGATCCTGGCGATTGGCGAGCGCGCCGTCGGCATCATTGCGCTGCTGCTTGGCGTCGCCGTCATGGTCGTCATCGGGAACACCATTCGCCTGGATATCGAGGCACGGCGCGAAGAGATCGAGGTCATGAAGCTGATCGGCGCGCCGGACAGCTTCATCCGCCGACCGTTTCTATACGCGGGCTTCTGGTTTGGCCTGCTTGGCGGGGTGCTGGCGTGGATCATGGTGCTGTTGGGCACCGACATGCTGGCGGCCCCCAGTGCCGAGTTGGCCGCCCTATACGACAGCGATTTCCAGTTGGTAGGCCTGCGCGCCAGCGACGGCTTCTCGCTGATTGGCGCCGGGGTCCTGCTGGGCTGGGCCGGCGCACTGCTGACGGTGACCCGCCGC
>JBFJKG010000072.1:0-8094 GCA_041635075.1 Solimonas sp. | reverse complement strand
CGGCGGCTGCAAGTGCCGAGGAAGGCAGCTGGCGACTGGTGTTGGCCTCGCTCCCGACCGAAGCTGCGGCCCTGCAGGAAGCGCAGCGCCTCCTGGCCAAGGGTATTGATGTGGTCATTGAACCCGGAGAGGTCAAGGGGCGTGTGAGCTATCGCCTGACGTTTGGCGACTACACCTCCCGCGCCGAGGCACAACAGGCCTTGCGCCAGGAGCGCGAGCTCGCCGGCTTCCCACGCGCATGGCCCTTGCAGTTACCGTGAGCGCGCCACAACTCACCGTCGTCATCCCCACCCTTAACGAAGCCGAACACCTGCCGCCGCTACTGGCGGATCTTGGACAGCAGCTAGGCCTGAACCTGGAAATTGTGGTGGCCGATGGCGGCTCCAGCGACAACACTGTCGCGCTGGCAACCGGCGCAGGCGCTGCCGTCGTCGCGACCGCACGTGGACGCGGGCGCCAGATGAATGCGGGGGCAAGCATCAGCACGGCGACGACGCTGCTGTTTCTGCATGCCGACAGCCGGCTTGCAGACCCCTGGTTGCTACAGCGCGCGGTTGCCGCGCACGCCGCCGCACGTGCCGATGGCAACTGCGTCGCCGGCCATTTTGCCCTGCGCTTCAGCCATGGCAGCCCTCAGAACGCAGCGCTGTACGCGTGGCTGGCGAGCAAGTCCCGCAGCAATCGCCCGTACACCATCAACGGCGACCAGGGGCTGCTGATCACGCGCAGGGATTTCGACGCCCTGGGTGGCTATTCCACTGCGCTATCGGTGCTGGAGGACCAGGATTTCGCTGCGCGCGTCTGCCGCCAGGGACGCTGGCTGCTGTTGCCGGGCGAGCTGCTGACCTCAGCCCGCCGCTTCGAAGTTGAGGGCGCTACGGCGCGCTACCAGCTGATGGCAATCATGATGGGCCTCTGGTCCGCCGGCTGCGACGCGTTCTTTCAGCGCGCGCCGCAGGTCTATGCACAGCAATCCTGTGCACAGCGTCTCGACCTGAAGCCGTTTGTGAAGCTGGTGGCCGCGGTGCTGCGCGAACAAGGTCCGGCTGCGGTGGTCACGCTGTATCGCGTAGGGCGCTTTGTGCGCGAGAACGTCTGGCAGCTGTTTCACTACTTGGACTGGCGCGGCAACGACGATGGCCGCTGGCTGCGCCGCTACGATCACTGGATCGCGCCGCTGATCGCGCACCCGCCAGGCAATGCCATCGCCGCGCTGGTGGCGGTCGTCTGGTGCTTCATCTGGCTGCCGCTGAGTCTGCGCCGCACATGAAAAAGGCGGGCATCTGCCCGCCTTTTCGTGTTGGCGCCCTGACGGCCTCAGGCACGCTTGCGCTCGTGCTCCTTTAGGAAGCGCTTGCGCACGCGGATCGACTTCGGCGTCAGCTCGACCAGCTCGTCGTCATTGATGAACTCCAGCGCCTGCTCCAGGGAGAAGCGCACCGGCGGCGTCAGGATCAGCTTCTCGTCGGCACCTGCCGAACGCATGTTGCTGAGCTTCTTGCCCTTCAGCGGATTCACCACGAGATCGTTGTCACGTGAGTGGATGCCGACGATCTGGCCTTCGTAGACCTCATCGCCATGCGCGACCATCAGGCGACCACGATCCTGCAGATTGAACAGCGCATACGCCAGACACATGCCCATTTCATTGGCAATCATCACGCCGTTGTGGCGCTGGCCGATATCGCTGGACTCCGCCTGCGGACCGAAATGATCGAAGTTGTGGAACAGCAAACCCGTGCCGGAAGTCGCGGACATGAATTCCGTCTGGAAGCCGATCAAGCCGCGCGACGGGATCGTGTACTCCAAGCGCACCCGGCCCTTGCCATCCGGCACCATGTTGTTCATCGTGCCGCCGCGTTCGGCGAGGCCCTGAATCACGAAGCCCTGATTGGCTTCCTCGACATCGGCCACCAAGGTTTCATACGGCTCGCAAATCTTGCCGTCGATCTCCTTCAGGATCACCTGCGGGCGCGACACCGCAATCTCGTAACCCTCGCGGCGCATGTTCTCCAGCAGGATGCCCAGGTGCAGCAAGCCGCGCCCGGAGACCTCGAACTGGTCGCCGGTGTTCATCGGCTGCACACGTAGCGCGACGTTGGTCTTGAGTTCGCGCGTCAGGCGGTCACCAATCTGGCGGCTGGTGACGAACTTGCCTTCCTTGCCCGCAAACGGTGACTTGTTGACCTCGAAGGTCATCGTCATCGTCGGCTCGTCCACCTGCAGCGTCGCCAGTTGCTCCGGCGCCTTGACGTCGCAGATCGTCTCGGAGATGCCCAGGTCCTCGATGCCGGTGATGGCGACGATGTCGCCGGCCTCGGCTTCCTGCACCTCGACCTTGTCCAGACCCATGAAGCCCAGTACCTGCAGCACGCGACCCTGACGCTGCGTGCCATCGCGCGCGATCACGGTGACCGGCATGTTCGGGCGCACCTTGCCGCGCTTGATGCGGCCAGTGCCGATGACGCCGACGTAGCTGGAGTAGGCCAGCGAGGTCACCTGCATCTGGAAGGGACCGTCTGCATCCACTTCCGGTGGCGTGACCTTGTCGACGATGGCCTGATACAGCGGCTCCATCGTACCTTCGCGGATATCCGGCGAATTGCCGGCATAGCCGTTGAGTCCGGAGGCGTAGATGAACGGGAAATCAAGCTGCTTGTCGTTGGCACCCAGACGATCGAACAGTTCGAACACCTGATCGACGACCCAATCGGCGCGCGCGCCAACCCGGTCGATCTTGTTCAACACCACGATCGGGTTCAGGCCCATCGCAAACGCCTTCTGCGTGACGAAGCGCGTCTGCGGCATCGGGCCGTCCACCGAGTCGACCAGCAGCAGCACCGAATCGACCATCGACAACACACGCTCGACTTCGCCGCCAAAATCCGCGTGCCCGGGCGTGTCAACGATGTTGATGCGGTATTCGATGTTGGTGCGCTTGTCCATCCAGCGTATCGCCGTGTTCTTGGACAAGATGGTGATGCCGCGCTCACGCTCCAGATCATTGGAGTCCATCACGCGTTCGCCGAGGTTCTCGCGCGAATCAAGGGTCTGCGACTGACGCAGGAGCTTGTCCACCAGCGTGGTCTTGCCGTGGTCGACGTGGGCGATGATGGCGATGTTGCGGAGATTCTGGATCATGGGGTCCGACGCATTTGCTGCGGCGCATCAAAAAGGGCGCGCATTGTACGTTAGCGGCCTTGACAGTGCACCACAGTGCGGGTTTACCCCCTGCCCGCCACCGGCAAGCGTCAGGCCTTGAGTTGCACCGCGGCCGCGGCGGTTCTGGCCTTGTCACGCGCCTGTTCGATGGAGTCTCCCAACGCCAGCGCCACCCCCATGCGCCGGCGTCCCGCCACCTCGGGCTTGCCGAACAGGCGGATCTGGGTATCGGCCTGCTGCAGCGCCTGCGCCAGCCCGCTGTAGTGTGGCGCGACATGGTTGCCTTCAAACAGCAAGGCACAGGATGCCGCCGCGCCGCGGCCGCGTATGTTCGGCAACGGCAGCCCCAGCACCGCGCGCACGTGCAGGGCAAACTCGGATAAGTCCTGTGAAATCAAGGTCACTAGACCGGTATCGTGAGGGCGCGGCGAGACCTCCGAGAAGATCACCTGCTCGCCCTGAATGAACAGTTCGACGCCGAACAGGCCGCGGCCACCCAAGGCCTCGGTGATGGCGGCAGCCACCGCCTCCGCCTTCTTCAGCACGGCCATCGGCATCGGATGCGGCTGCCAGGACTCCCGGTAATCGCCATCGACCTGAACATGGCCGATCGGCGCGCAAAAAGACGTGCGGTCGCCCTGTTCGCCGGGCCCGGCCGCATGACGCACGGTCAGCAGCGTGATCTCGTAGTCAAACGGTACAAACCCCTCAACGATTACGCGGCCGGCCCCCGCACGGCCACCCGCTTGCGCGTACTCCCAGGCCTTGCGCACATCAGCTGCGGATTTGACCAACGACTGGCCCTTGCCGGACGAGGACATGACCGGCTTGATGACGCAGGGCATGCCCAGCGCCTCAATCGCAGCGGCGTAGTCCTCGTAGGTATCGGCGAAGCGATAGGGCGAGGTCGGCAGCTTGAGCTGCTCCGCTGCCAGACGGCGTATGCCCTCACGGTCCATCGTCAGACGCGCGGCCAAGGCGGTCGGAATGACCGTGTAGCCTTCGCGCTCCAGTGCCTGCAACGTCGGCGTGTGGATTGCCTCAAGCTCGGGCACAATGAAATGCGGTCGCTCCAGCTCAACTACGCGCCGCACCTCCGCACCGTCCAGCATGCTGATGACGTGGCTGCGATGCGCAATCTGCATCGCTGGCGCATCGGCATAGCGATCAACCGCGATCACTTCCACGCCAAGGCGCTGGGCCTCTATGGCCACTTCCTTGCCGAGCTCGCCGCTGCCCAGCAGCAGCATTCGGGTCGCGCCCGCGGTCAGGGGGGTGCCAAGCGTCGTCATCGGGGGCCTCATGAAGTTGGGGTTAGCGCGTCTTTGGCGCGATTGCGCCACCACGCGGTCACGTGCGCAGGTTAAGCTAATTCTATTCAAGAGAATCCATAGCCATGGCCCGCCGCACCAAGATCGTCGCAACTCTAGGCCCCGCAACCGATGACCCCAAAGTCCTGAAGCGCCTGCTGGCCGCCGGGGTCGACGTGGTCCGCCTCAATTTCTCGCATGGCAAGGCCGAGGACCATCGCCGCCGCGCCGAGCAGGTGCGCGCGGTTGTCGCCGAGCTCAAGCTTGATGTCGGCATCCTCGCCGACCTGCAAGGGCCGAAGATCCGGATTGAATCGTTCGCCAACGGACCGGTCGAGCTGCAGGAAGGACAGACCTTCACCCTCGATACCGCGCTTGGCACCAACGCCGGCGACGAAACTGTGGTCGGCTGCGCCTATCAGGACCTGCCGCGCGATGTCGCGCCGGGCAGCACGCTACTTCTGAACGACGGCGCCATCACCATGCGCGTGGATGCCGTAGAGGGCACCCGCGTGATCTGCACGGTTCTGGTGGGCGGCGCGTTGTCTGACCGCAAGGGCATCAACAAGCAAGGCGGCGGGCTGTCGGCAGCAGCACTGACCGACAAGGACAAGGAAGATCTGCGCACCGCGGTCGCCCTGGACGTCGATTTCATCGCCGTTTCATTTCCCCGCAAGGCGGCGGACATGTGGGAAGCGCGCGAACTGGTCAAGGATGCCGGCGGCGACGCGCAGCTGGTCGCCAAGATCGAGCGCGCCGAGGCCCTAGCCGAGTTACGCGAGCTGATCGGCGCCAGCGACGTGGTGATGGTGGCGCGCGGCGACCTCGGCGTGGAAATCGGCGATGCGGAACTGCCGGGCTGGCAGAAACGCATCATTGCCGAGTCCCTGGAGCAGAACAAGATGGTGATCACCGCGACGCAGATGATGGAGTCGATGATCGCCAGCCCGATTCCAACACGAGCCGAAGTACTGGACGTAGCCAATGCCGTCATGGACGGCACCGACGCGGTCATGCTTTCGGCCGAAACCGCCGCTGGCAAGTATCCGGTAAAGGCCGTCGAGGCGATGGCTCGCGTCTGCATCGGCGCAGAAACCAGCATGGAGATCAGCCCGCGCCGCAGTGCGCAGCGCTTCAACACGCATTTCGCGCGCACCGACGAGGCCATTGCCATGGCCACCGCGTGGGCGGCGCGCAATATGCGTGCGACCGCGATCATCGCGCTGACGGAATCGGGCGCTACGGCGCTGATGATGTCGCGCACCGAGGCCCAGATTCCGATCTACGCGCTGACGCGCCATGAGCGCACACGCCGACGCATGGCCATGTGTCGCGGCGTATTTCCGGTCGCGTTTGATCCCGCGGAGCTTGGCGGACTGACCCAGGTGCGCGAAGCGATCGACTGCCTGAAATCGCGCAACGTGGTGGCGGACGGTGATCGCGTGCTGGTAACCAAGGGCGATGGCTCGGGCTCCGGCGGCACCAACTCCATGAAGATCGTGAAGGTCGGCGAAGCCTGACGGCCGCGCCGCGGCGGCCGACAGGGGGCTCCCGATCCGCCGAGGTCGGGCGTACTCTTGGGGTTCGCACGCCCGACCCGGAGCCTGCCATGTCAGCCCTTCCCAGCTTCACCGTCATCGGCCATCGCGGCGCTCGCGGGCATGCGCCCGAAAACACGCTGCTGTCCGTGGATACGGCAATCCGCTTGGGTGCGCACTGGGTAGAAGTCGACGTCCAGCACCATGCCGGAGAGATCTGGCTGATGCACGACCTGACGCTGGACAGAACGACCAATGGCCGCGGCCTGCTGACGGATCACTCAGCGGCGCAACTGCGGCGCCTGGACGCCGGCCAGAACGAGCCGATACCCACGCTGCCCGAGGTGCTGGATCTCGTCGAACAGCGCGTGGGCATCAACATCGAGCTCAAGAGCTGGAACGGCTGCGCGGCGGCCGTTGCCGCCTGCCTGCGCGAACGGCTCGCGGAAGGCTGGCCGGCAAACCGGCTGATGGTGTCCTCATTCCACCTGCCCGAGCTGTGGGAGTTTCGGCAGATGCTGCCCGAAGTCCCGGTGGCCGTGCTCTATTGCGGCGTGCCACTGGACTGGGCCGGTGTGGCCGTCGAGATGGGCGCGCGGTGTTTGCACCTTTCCGACGAGTTCGTCGACGAGAAGTTGCTGGCCGATGCACATGCGCGGGACCTGCGGGTCAACGTGTATACCGTCAATCACCCGGATGAGTTGCGCCGCATGCACGCCCTGGGCGTGGACGGCGTGTTCACCGACTTTCCCGAACGCGCTTTGGCGCTGGCCTAGACGCCCGACTGCACCCACCCGGTACGCGTCTAACCACCCAATAGCTGCCGTACCGCCGGCTCCATTGCGCGCAGTCCCGCCGCGCGGCCGATATCCAGTGCCTCTTCAACATTCTTGCCGTGCAGCTGCTGGGCGCGCAGCGCAAACAATGCACCCACTCGATTGCTGCTCGCGCAGTGCACCAGTACCGCACCACCCGCATCAGCCAGTGCCGCGTCGAGCCGCCGCACGTTGTCCACGCTCAGATCGCCGGGCCCGGCAACCGGGATGTTGACGTAGTCGAGTCCAAGTTCCAGCGCCAACGCCGCCTCGTCATAGCCGATCGGCTCACTGTGCGGACGCAGATTGACTACCCGCTTGATCCCCCGATCACGCGCTGCACGCAGTTGCTCCGGGCTGGGCTGGCCCGCGGTGGCGACATCGGCAAACGGTTGGCCGGCTTGCGGCAGTTCTGGCAGCAGTGCGGTGTACATCGTTAAGGGCCTCGGAGAAATTGACCGAAGCGCAGCATACTCGGGCGCAGGTGCAAAACAACAAGGCCGCCCGTAGGCGGCCTTGTTCGGGTACGACGCACCCGGATCGCGTGCTACTCAGCCACCGTAGATCGACTTGAACTTGGCCATCGCGTCAGCCGGCTTGGCCTTGGCTGCGGCCTTGCAGTTCTGCACGAAAATCAGCGTCTTGCCCTCAGGGCCGGCGCCGACCTGCGTGATGCCGCATGGCACTTCGCCCGACTTCTGGAAGGCCTGCAGGTCCTGGCCGTTTTCAAACACCCAGATCTTGCCAGCCTTGTGCACTTCGCCGTAGAAGCCCTTGTCGATGCCGGCCAACTGGCCCTCGAACATCTTCTCGGCAGCGCCACGGTAACCCACCGTCTTCTCCATGGCCTTGGCTTCTTTCTTCAACAGCGCCAGCTTGACCGTTTCGCCATTCGGGCCGGCGCCGATCTTCGTCACCACCAGCGGAATCTCGTCGGTCTTCAGCCACTGCTGGTAGGCCTCCAGATCCGACAGCACATAGATACGGCCGTCCTTGTGCACCTCGAAGTAGTCGTCATTGTTCTGGTCCTCGGCCAGACGCTTGGCCGCCAGCTCCTTGTCATAGACCTTCTCGGCATCGGCGCCCATCCAGCCGCCGGCGGTGCTGCAACCCGCGAGCAAGGCAACCAGCGCCGCCGCTACGGCGATCTGCGCGTTCTTCAACATGTCCATCTCCCTGGGGTATTTTTGAGCCGGACAAGAATGACGCGACTGTTTTGCAGTTCCATGACAATGCGTCGCCGAGAACGGCAGCGCCTGTTAGGCTGCG
>JBFJKG010000071.1:0-8122 GCA_041635075.1 Solimonas sp. | reverse complement strand
CGCGCAATGGTGCGCCTTGAAGTACAGAGCGAAGCGTTGGTTCTCGAGGCCCTCGATCAGGTGGCATTCCCACAGCGGACGCGACAGGTCCAGCGGGTGCGAGTGCATGCGCGCAACCAGAACGCCCAGCTCACGCTCTCCACCCGGGTAGGGCAGTGCGGAGTGACGCATGTGGAAGTCCATATCGACTTCGGTTTCTTCCCATGCCGGCGCCAGCGTTGACAGTCGGCCCTGCACCAGGCGGCAGTTGAAGGGCTCGGGCATGAAAGGTTTCTCACGCATCTGCGCCATCAGCTTGCGCACGAAGTCAGGCGGTGCCTTGTCCGGCAGCCTGAAGGTCATCAGTGCGCCAACGTGCATCGGCGTACGCGTGGATTCCATGCGCAGGAATGCAGCGTCGATCGGACTCAGCTTCTTCACGGGTCTCCCCCAGATGATCTGCAGCGCCCGCGTGGTCGCGGGAATTCGTTGTCTGCGATGACAGTGCCTGATCCATCGTTGATGCACCAGATCACGCGTCATGTCAGACAGAGCTTACCTGTTTCATCGGATTTTTTAACGGTCTAAAGCCAACCCTCTCGTCAATTCGGATGACGTGATTTGCGCAGGGCGTCGCTTAACGTCGCTGCATAAATTTATGCGGGTAAATCTGGAGGCTGAATGTCAGGTCGGATGATGAACACAGGTCGTAGACAGTGCCGGAATCTGGCAGTCGCGATCAGTGGCCTGATGGCAAGCGGCGGTGCGGTGGCGGGGTCGTTCGACTTCTTCGGGCTCGACGGCAGCTATCAGTTGCAAGGCACCTACTCCGCTGCCTGGCGCATGGAGAAGCCGGATGACGGCATCATCAACACGCCGCCGAGTTCCGAAATCCCGATCCCCGATTACATCAAGCTGCCGGAGTCGAACAACTTCGATGATGGCGACCGCAACTTCAAGCGCGGCGCCATGGTCAACAACCGCCTGAGTCTGTTGGGCGAGGTGCAATTGCAGTACAGCGATTTCGGCGTGCTCCTGCGTGGCGACGCGTTCTATGACGATGTCTATTTCAACAGCAACGACAACCGGTCGCTGAGCACGATCAACCGCACCGAAGGTGATCCGCAGTTCGAGCCGGAGACCGAGGTTGATCAGTTCAGCGATATCGCGCGCTATCGCAGCGGCCGGCGTGCGCGCGTACTTGATGCCTATGCCTACGGGTCCTGGTATCTCGGCGACGAAGCGGCCCTGAACCTGCGCATCGGCCGCCATATCGCGGCCTGGGGCGAGAGCCTGTTCTTCTCCGGCGTTGCATTGGCACAGTCGCCAGCGGACGCCACCAAGGCCACGGTGCCTGGCGCCGATGTGAAAAGCATTCTGCTGCCGGTCAATCAGGTGTCGATGCAGCTCGCGCTCAATAGCGACTGGACGCTGCTGGGTCAGTACAAGCTGGAGTTCGCGCCGGTGGAACTGAACCCGGTCGGCGAGTTCTTCTCGGTGACCGATGTCGTGGGGCCGGGGGCCCAGTTCATCTGGGGCATCGAGAATCCGCTGTACCTCTCGAATTTCTCGGACGTGAACCTGCTATCCGACGACGTGCCCGAGGCGCTGCAACTGATTGTGGATTTGCTGGCCCCCGGATTGCCGACCGAGCAGGTCACCGCGCTGCTGGGCAGTGTGCTCGGACAGCTGGATGGTCCGCTGCCGGATCTGCCACTGCCGGTGGGCGAGCTGGGCGCGCTGCAGCCCGATACGCCGCGCTATATCAACGTCGTACGCGGACCCGACAAGAAGCCGAGTGACCACGGCCAATGGGGTCTGGGCCTGAAGTATTCGGTGACACCGGCCACTACCTTGGGCCTGTACCGCCTGCGTTACCACAACACCACACCGGCGCCGATCCAGAACTACGGCTATGCCACCCTGCTGCCGGGCGCCAACGGCCTGCCGCCGTTGACCACCGAGGCCTTGGGTTTGCAGGTGCCGGTGACCTACAACGTCAGCTACTTTGACGGGATTGATCTGACCGCCCTGAGCTTCTCCACCACTTTCCTCGGTGCCAATGTTGGCGGAGAGCTGATCTATCGCGACGGTATCGACGTGCTGGTCGATGTGGACGGTGGCCTGCTGGGTCCGGTGCCGACGCCGACGCGCGCGCGCACCGGTCAGGCCCTGTTGTCGGCGCTGTACGTCATCGGGCCGGGCCTGTTCTGGGATGCGATGACCTTTGTCGGCGAGGCGGGCTATGTGCATGTGGAGGCGGTTGACGAGGCCTGCGGCCCCAGCAGCTGCTCTACCGATCTGACCTATACCCGTGATGCCTCCGGTTGGGCCTGGCTGACGCTGATCGACAAGAAGAACGTATTCGACGGCTGGGATCTGCAGATGCCGATCTATCTGTCCGGCATCATCAACGGACAATCATCGGTGCTGTCGGGCCTCGGTTCTTTGATGGGTGAGGGCGATTACCGCGCCAGTGTTGGTGCCAACTTCACCTGGCTGCAGAAGCTGCAGATCGGAGCCAGCTACAACGCCTTTCTCGGGGAGCCGGATTTCGAGAAGCGCCCGTACGCCGATCGGGATTTCGCCGCGCTGACGATCAAGTACAACTTCTGATTCGGGCGCGGTGCGGGCGGAGGTGCGGGCCTGAAGGCCCGCGCTGCGGTTGCGTGCGTCGATTTCCGGCTAATCCCTTCGGGTGAGGCCATAAACCCCCTTGCGGCCCTAACTTGGGCCAACTAGCGACAAACAATGACGGGGGAGAACCATGGGCAGCACTAAGCACGCGGCGGGCAGCCGAATCAAGGCGGCGGGTTGGGTGGGGGCAGGCCTGCTGGCCGGCCTGACGCTACCGGCCCAGGCCGGTTCATTCGATGCGCCGTTTGATATCGAAGGCAGCTACAAGGTCACCACGACCTACTCGCTTGCGGTGCGCGCGCGCGACCCGTCGCAGGCGCTGATGAACGGTCCGGTGGATCCCCTGCAGTCGGGCGTGATGCCCAACGAGTATCAGTTGCTGGGGTTTACCCATACCGGCCTGCCGACGACCATCAATCTCGACGATGGCAATCGCAACTTTGACCGCTGGTCTCCAATCAACAACCGTCTCAGCGCGGTCTGGCAGGTCGGCCTGCGGCGTGATGACTTCGGCCTGGTCGCCAGCGGTACGGCGTTCTATGACTTCGTGTTCCACGACAAGACCGATCGGGACGAGCCGGACCCGAATCATCCGACCAACCGCTACGGCCCCAACAAGTACGACGGCGCCTACAACGAGTTTCACCCGGGTGCCGAGTACTACAACGGCGAGCGCTCGCGGTTGCTGGAAGCCTATATCTACGGCAACTTCTATCTGACCGACGATATCGCGATGAATGTGCGCCTGGGCAAGCACCTGTTTGCCTTCGGCGAGAGCCTGTTCTTCCCGGGCATCGTCAGCGCCCAGGGCCCGAACGACGCAACCAAGGCCTTTGTGCCAGGTGCCGAGATCAAGGAGATCCTGCTGCCGGTCAACCAGCTCTCGATCAACATGGCGCTGGGCGGCGGGGTCTCCTTGCTGGCCTACTACCAGTTTGATTACAAGCCCACCGAAGTATTTCCGGTCGGCGACTTTTTCTCGGTTGCAGATGTGGTGGGGCCTGGCGCCGAATTCGCCTATGGCTCGATCAATCCGGCCTATGCCGATGGTTGCCCCGGCTTGTTCAACACCCCGGTGCTGGATGTCAGCTTCATCTGCAACTTCGACGGCATAGGCGGCGACCTGCTCGACGCGCCGCCGACCATCAATGTGCCGCGCGAGAAAGACATACGCCCGGACAAGGACGGCCAGTGGGGCGTGGGCCTGAAGGCACAGATCACGCCGAGCACGATGATCGGCGGCTACTACCTGCGCTATCACAACCATAACCCCACGGTGAAGCTGAATATGGGCTATGCCTATATTGGCCGTGATCCGGTGACGGGGACGCCGATCACCACCGAGATCCTGAATCAGCGGGTCCCTGAGACCTACAACGTTGAGTATTTCGGCGACATCGAGATGACGGCGATGAGCTACTCGACCACTTTGTTCGGGCTGAACGTTGCCGGTGAGTTCATTTACCGCGATGGCGTCGATGTCTCGATGGCGGCTGATATCTCGGGCGTGCGCAGCCCGGTGTTCAAGCGCGCCAAGACCAGCCAGGCCAATATCTCGGCCCTGTACGTATCCAACCCCAAGTTCCTGTTCTACGACGAACTGGTCATCGTTGGTGAAGCGGCCTATCTGTACGTCAACGATACCGAGCGCGTTGAGCGCGAGAACGGCATCGAACCTGCCGGTGATGGCAAGGAACTGTTCTACGACCGCAACGCCTGGGCTTACCAGCTGCTGATGCTGCCCAAGGGGCGCAATCTGGTGCCGGGTTGGGATATCGGCACGCCGATCGCCTTCGCGCACGCGGCTCAGGGCTATGCCTCGACTGCGGGCACCTTTGGCGCGCTGTTCGGCGAGGGTGATCGCCGCATCGGCCTTTCGGTTACCGCGCAGTACCTGCAGAATCTGGAGTTCTCGCTGGGCTACAACTGGTTCCTCGGCAACCCGCGGAAAACGGTTGGCATCAGCCCGATTCCCGCCAATCCGGTGGCCGATCGCGATTACGCGACCTTCACCATCAAGTACAACATCTGAGTCCGTGACTGCTACCCAGCCCCCCAAGCCCGCCAGTTCTGCCGTTCCCGAAGCCGGATCCACGCTCGACCCCGGCGAGTTCCGCAAGGCGCTAGGTAGTTTCGCCACCGGTGTCACGATCATTACCACGCGGGGTGCCGACGGCACCCCGCTGGGTATGACGGTCAACAGCTTCAACTCGGTATCGCTGAACCCACCGCTGGTGTTGTGGAGCATCGCCCACAATTCGATGAATCTGGAGGCGTTTCGGCAAGCGCCGCACTGGGCCGTGCATATCCTCAGCGGCGATCAGGAAGCGCTCTCCGGGCGCTTTGCACGCCGTGGCGAGGATAAATTTGGTGGGCTGGATACCGAAAGCGGGATTGATGGCATTCCGTTGCTGCGCGGCTGCAGCGCGCGGTTCCAGTGCAAGACCGCCTTCCAGTATGGCGGTGGTGATCACGACATCCTGGTCGGTGAGGTGCTGTCATTCGATCGCACCGAGGCCGCGCCGCTGGTATTTCACAGTGGCAAATATGCCCACGCCACGCGGCGCGAGCCGGCCACTGCCAAGCCGCGCAGCGCCTACATGGCGGGCAGCTTCAATGAAGACTTTCTCGGCTATCTGCTGGGGCGCAGTCACTTCCAGTTCTTCGGCCAGATCCGCAAGCACCTGGCCGCAGAAGGGCTGAGTGATGATGAGTTCTATGTGCTGGCCTCGCTGACCCTGCGGCCCGTCACCACGGCAGTAGAACTTGATGCCGGCATGGCGGCGGTGTTGAACCATCCCAGCGCCGGCACCCTGCAGAGCCTCACTGCTCGGGGGCTGGTAGCTGAAGGGCCGGTCGTTGCCGAGCGGGCAGAGCTTGAGTATCGCCTCACCGAGCGCGGCCGCAGCACGGCGTTGCAGCTGATCTCCGCTGCCAAGGCGGTAGAGCTTGCGCTGCTGGAGCGTCTGGGCGCCGAAGACGGGCAGATCCTGAAATCGCTGCTCAAGCGTCTCCTCGGCACGGTGGATTCCGGCGCCGGTGCCATCTGGGGGGATACACCGACGGTCCCGCAGCCTGGTGGCGGCTGGGGTTGATCCGGCGGAGCGCTGCAGCGCTCTACGCGTCTAGATCAGGGTGTACTGACTGGTGGGCAGCACGTCGATCAGTTTCAGATCCAGAAAGCGACCCACGCTGTCCATCATCCGTTGCAAGTTGTGCTGGAACTTGGTGTCGTCGCCGGCCGCATCGAAAAACACCTGCGGATCAGTCATCGCCTCTGCCGGAAAGCATTCTTCTACCAAGGCATCCAGTGGTGGGGCATCCGTACCCAGCGGACGCACGACGACGTTCTGCAGGTACTCGAAGGTGGACTGCGTTTCGATCGCCACCGGCGTATGGTCGTCGTGCCAGCGTCGCAGCCACTCGCCGACATCCAGATGCGGGGGGCGGCGCAGCAGCGCGATCTGGGCGAAGCCAGCAGTGCGTTCACCACGCTGGGCGGGATGGCGCCGATTGCGCAGCGGTTGCGATTCGGTCACCAGATAGGCGGCATGGCGAGCGCTGTGCGCCGCAATCGCGGTATCGCTCGCCGCGCGCAGATCACGATTGGCGCTGTCCAGCCAGATCTGAAGTACGGCATCGGGTTGCTGAGCAAGGTGTTGCTGGCGCAGGCCGTGGGCAGCCTGCACCGCGGCGTCGCAGGCATTGAGGCGTGCCGCGAGCGCTCCGGCCGCCCGCAGCTGCTCAGCCAGAGCTGCACGCAGCTGGTCCACCCAGGCCTCGGCAGCAAGACCGGAGGGGCGCCACAGCAGATAGATCACTTTTTCCATGACGGCGCCCCGCGCGCTCAGGGCATGTAGGCGCCGCCGTTGGCATCCAGCGCCGCGCCGGTGACAGCGCTGGCGTAGTCGGAGACCAGAAACAGCGCCGCGCGTGCGCACTCGTCATCGGTAGGGATGCGGCCGAGCGGAATGCTGGCAGCGACCTGCGCCTTGAGTGACTCTACGGGCACCTTATGTTCCTGCGCTTGCCACTCCATGTAGCCCTGCACCGGCGCGCCCCACATCCAGCCCATGTGGATGCTGTTGACGCGGATGTTGTCCTTGCCGACTTCCTTGGCGAGGTACTTGGCGGAGTTGGCCAGTGCCGCCTTCGAAGCCGCGTAACCAGCCTCGCCCAGTGGTGGCACCTGGCGTGCCGCCATCGTGTTGATCATCACGATCGCGCCGCCGCCCTGACTTTTCATCTGCGGCAGCACGGCCTGGGTCAGTTTCAGCGTGCCGAGCAGGTTGGTGCCCAGCACCGCATTCCAGTCATCGAGATTGGCTGTGGCGACATAGTCCATGTCGCCATGAAAGAACGCGCTGTTGACCAGCGCATCAATCCGGCCGAACGCCTTGACCGTTGCGGCGGCCAGCGCCTCGCATTGCCTGCGGTCGGTGATGTCGGTGACCTGCTTCAGGACCTTGCAAGCTTTGTTCACTGCCGCAATGCGCTGCTCGGCATCGTCTAGCTTGTCGGCAGAGCGTGCACCGATCGCGACCGCAGATGCGCCTTCGCGGGCGGCCTCGATGGCCAGCTTGACCCCGAGGCCGGGGCCGATGCCGGAGATGATCACCACCTTGTCTTTAAGCAGCATGCTTGCGTCCTTTTCGTGTACGAGCGGTTGTGTCCAGCGTCATTCCAACGACGCCGAGCGATGTGTTCAGTGGACCGAGGTGCAGAGGCCTATCGGTGCTCAGACCGTAATGTGGCGTGCGCGATAGTCGGCAAACTCGGCCTGCAACTGTTCGGCAGTCAGACCGAACTGGCTGGTGTCGTACTCGTGTGCGGCGCGCGTGCCGCGGCGGTTGTCGTCCAGCCACTGCTGCATCGCCTGTTCCGCGGCAGTGCTCAACGCCAGTCCAGCCCAGGCGTAGATGTCGCGTACCACGTCCATCGGGCGTTGGACCGTATCTTCAAATCGCACGTCGAAGAAGGGCTCTGGATTGACGTCGCGCACCTGCATCGTGTGGCGGAACGCGCGTGACATCAGCTCGCTCCACTCGCGCCCTGCAGCGGTGGGATCCACATCACTGCTGTAGATGCGCCAAAGCGTGTCCAGAAAGCTGGCGATGGACGGGATCGTATCGACCGGATCGCGGTGCGTCTGCACCACCTTGACCCCGGGGAATACCTCCAGCAGCAGCTTCATGCGCAGCAGATGATGCGGAGCCTTCAGCACCCATCGGCTCGCGGTGATGCCGCGCTGCCGCTTCTGCCACTGCAGGAATTTCAGCATCCGCTTGAGATAGGCATACGCCGGGCGCTCGTCGACCTGAGACAACCAGTCCATGTAGCTCGGTATGCAGGCGTAGGTATTCATCGCCGCCATGAAGCTATGCTCCATCAGCATGACTTCTTCATCGGCCTGGTCGGCGTCCATCGGGTGTATCGACAGCAGCTTGGGCATGGCCTCGACCATGATCTTGACCTCCGCGCGTGCCTGTTCGATGCGCTGTGTGGG
>JBFJKG010000070.1:0-8175 GCA_041635075.1 Solimonas sp. | reverse complement strand
TCGTTCACGCTGGGTCTGGGCCTGTTTGATGGTGACGCCTGCGCCGCGGTTGTGGTGACGGTGCTGGTGAGGATCGACAGCAGCAGCCGCGCAGCGGTGGCACTGGATGAGGACGAACGCGCGCGACTGGCGCCGTACCTAGCGGCGTAGGTCGCTGACCGGCAAGTTGGCGGTGCAGGGGGCGGAGCATCCAGGTCGCCTGCTGGCTGGCTCAGGATGGGATCGGTGTGCGCCGCATCGCATGCGCTAAGGGCGTAGTCTGCGCCGAGGCTGCGTTCACCCCAACGGATGAAGAGCGCGGCTGCGCTTCACCGGAATAATGCCGCGCATTCCACACGTCTCGAATTCATGAACTTCGCGCTTACCGCAGACCAGCAGATGATCCGTGACGCGGCCGAAAGTTTTCTCGGCGATGTCAGTGATTCGGCGGCCGTCCGTCGCGCAATGGCAACCGAACTTGGCTACGACCCCGCAGTCTGGCAGCGGCTGGGCAGCGAACTGGGCTGGTGCGGTATTGCGGTTGGCGAGGAGCACGGCGGCCTGGGGCTGGGGCCGGTCGAGCTGGTGCTGGTACAGGAACAGGCGGGGCGCCACTTGTTATGCGCGCCGTTCTTTGCATCGGTATGCGTGGCGGCGACGGTCCTCCAGGAGATGGGAACTGCGCAAGCACAGCAGCGGCTGCTGCCGGAACTCGCCGGCGGGAATCTCCGTGTAGCAGTGCCGCTACCCAGCTCCGAAGCGGACTGGCTAGGATGCGCTCGACGCGTCGAGGCCAGCCCGCATGACGGAGGCTGGAAGCTGGACGGCGGCACGGTACCGTTGCTGGATGTGGCGGGCGCCGACTGGTTGTTCGTGTTTGCACGCATTGCTGGTGGTGGGCTAGGCCTGTTTGCCGTGCCGCGGGACGCCGACGGGCTGGGTATCCGGCCGCTGCCGACCTGGGATCAGACCCGCCGCTTCAGTGAGGTTGGGTTTGCTGGCGTGTGCGGCGTCTGGCGGGTGGATGATCCCGACGGATCGCGTGAGGGCATCACCCGAGTCAGCGCACTTGCGCGCCTGTATCTCGCCGCCGAACAACTGGGTGGTGCCCAGCAGTGTCTCGACCTTACCGTGGCCTACACTGCAGGCCGCAAGCAGTTCGGTCGTGCGGTGGCGGGATTCCAGGCCGTGAAGCACCGCTGCGCCGAAATGATGGTGAAAGTGGAGGCCTTGCGCTCGGCCGTATACGGCGCAGCTGCCGCGGCAGCGCTGCAGCCCTCTACCGAACGGCTGATTGTCGAGTGCGCGATGGCGCGGATACTGGCTGCTGATACGTACTTCTGGTGCGCGCAGGAGGCCATACAGCTGCACGGAGGCGTCGGCTTCACCTGGGAGTACGACCCGCAACTGCATTTCAAGCGTGCACAGGCGTCCAGCCACTGGTTGAGCACTGCCGATGCATTGCGCGAGGAGATCGCGGCGGTCGTGATCGACGCTGACGAGGACACGGCTGCAGCTGCGTTGACCGTCAACGACGGCGTACCGGACAGCGACGATGAGCGCTTCCGTGCCGAAGTCGCAAGCTGGATGCAGGCACACCTGACCGGGCGCTACGCCAGTCTCCGCCATCGCGGCGGGCCTGGCGATGAAGAAGCGGATCCGGAGTTGCGCAAGGCATGGGAGCGTGAGCTGGCCGCCGGTGGCTGGACCTGCGTCGGTTGGCCCAGGGAACATGGCGGGCGCGGACTTAGCATCGAGCAACAGGTCATATTCCACGAGGAATACGCCCGCGCGGGCGGGCCCGGCCGCATGGGGCATATCGGCGAGGGCCTGATCGGTCCGGCGCTGATCAAGTTCGGCAGTGCTGCGCAGCAGGCGCGCTTTCTGCCGCGGATAGTGGATGGCACGGAATACTGGGCTCAAGGGTATTCGGAGCCCAACGCCGGATCGGACCTTGCCAACGTCCAGACACGGTGCTGGCAGGAGGCCGATGGTTCGTGGCGTGTCCAGGGCCAGAAGATCTGGACCTCACTGGCTCAGGCTTCAGACTGGGTGTTTGTACTTGCGCGGTGTGAGCCAGGCAGCAAGGGCAACAAGGGGCTGGCCTTTCTGTTGTTGCCACTGAAGCAGGCGGGAATCGAGATTCGTCCCATCCGCCAGCTCGGGGGTGGCAGCGAGTTCAACGAAGTGTTCTTCGATGGCGCCGTGGCGCACAAGGACCATATCGTCGGTGCGCCAGGTGAAGGCTGGAAAGTGGCCATGGGTCTGCTCGAGGTCGAGCGGGGTGTGTCGACGCTGGGCCAGCAGATGCACTTCGCACACGAGCTGGATCTGGTGGTGCAGGCGGCGTGCCGCGGGGGCAGAAGTGCCGATCCGGCCCTGCGTGCGCGCATTGCCGATGCCTGGTGTGGCTTGCGCGTGATGCGCTACAACGCGCTGCGCATGCTTTCAGGTGGACAGGATCTGGCCCTGCGACGCGAGGCTCTGATCGCCAAGTACTATTGGTCGAACTGGCACCGGAATCTGGGCAAGCTGGCGGCTGATGTACTGGGCGCCGACGCCGATATCGTCTCCGACGATCCTGCGATCCGGCCGCTGCAGCAGCTGTTCTTCTTTTCGCGTGCTGACACTATCTACGCCGGCACTAATGAAATTCAGCTCAATCTGATTGCCGAGCGCGGGCTCGGCATGCCGCGCGAGCCTCGCCCTGCGCCTTAAGCGCTGGGCGCAATGCCGACACCCTGCGTCGGCGCCGCGCGGCGCTCGGCTTGCAGTCGGTTCAGGTTGAGGAATACGCGGGCTGCGATCGCTGGATAGCGTTTGCAGATGCGCTCCTGGTCGGCGTCGTCGAAACGCAGCAGACGCACCGGGGTCACGGTGTCCACGTTGGCCATCCGTTTCTGCCCGAAATAGCCGATCTCGCCGATCACCGCACCGCGCTGGGCGATCGCAAGGGTTTCGGGTTGGCCGCTGCGCTCTGTCCAGATGCGCAGTTCGCCGTTGATGACGACATAGATGTCGCCAGCGGGATCACCGGCCTTGCCGTCGCCGCAGGACTCGCCCTCGCTGATCAGGCGCGTGCCGGCCGGCACGGTTTGCAGATGCGCCATGACGGAGAATATCCGGGCCTGACGTGTGGTCATGCCAGCGAACAGCGGAATGGTCTGCTGCACGTCAGCCCCCAGATTGATACGCAGGCTGTCCCACAGTGTCACCACGCGTACGCCGCTCATGAAGGCGGGGGTCACAAAGATGTCGACCAGCCACGCCGCGAACAACGTGAACGCGGCCAACCAGCCGAAGGCAACCTGGTTGTGCAGGTCCCCGGTTACCAGCATCAGGAATCCCAGCGCGAGGATGGCTTTGGTCAGCGTGATCGGGCGTAGCACGGCCGAGAGCGCCGACACCGCGGCGGAGGACTCCGAGCCGCTGCGCTTGGCCGCGCTGTTGAAGCGCGCCAGGTAATGGATCGTGTCATCCACGGCCAGGCCCAGAACCAGGCATTCAACCAGGCTGGTGGTGGGGTTCAGGGTCACGCCGCTGATGCCGAGGCCGCCGAAGTACAGCGCCGTCTGCAGGAACGTGGGCAGGGCGGCCAGCATGCCGATGCTGAGCGACCAGAACTGGATCGCCAGACAGGCGAAAACCAGCAGCAGCGCCAGCGCGATACTCTGGAGCTGACCCGAAGTCACGCGTTCCACCGATTCGGTAATCAGCACCGTGTTGCCGGTAGCATGCACCTGCAGTTGTCGTGGCAACTCCTGCGCGCGCGTACGCATGCGCTCCAGAAACGCCGATACTGCTGCAGTGTCGTCGACGCGCAGGCGCAGCTGGGTCAGGCTGGTGGAGCGGTCGGCGTTGACGACGGCGCGCAGGGCGCGGCTGTCCCCGAAGAACATCAACTGCTGGGCCAGCTGCCGCGTGGCCGGCAGGGTGGCGCTGCCGTCGTCCGACAGGGTGGCGTTGAGCAAGCGCAGTTGCTCGGGCAGGCCGCTGACATGGCCCACCTCGGGTTGCTGACGCAACCAATTCTGGAATTGATCCAAAGCGCGCAGGTGCTGCGGCTCCACCAAGCCATCGGTGGTGTCGCTGTCGATGACCAGCGTGACCAGATTGACGCCGTGCATGGCCGCATTGATGGCTTCGAAGTCCTGGCGTACCTGCGAATGTGGTTGAAAAACCCCTACGAACTGATCGCCAATTTCTATGCGTGTGCTGGCCGCTATGGCCAACAGAAACGTCAGCAGCGCAACAAACAGAATGGCGCGGCGATGGCGCATATCGAACCGGCCCAGCTTGCTGCTCGCGATCTCGAACAGGCTCGCCCGGGTCCGCGTGCGCTGGCGCGGTCGTACGTAGTGCAACATCGCCGGCAACAGGGTGAGCGCCAGCAGGGCCGAGAACACCACGCCGAGTGCAGACAGCCAGGCGAACTCGCGGATCGCCGGCAACTCGTTGATCAGCAGCGCCAGCAGGCCGATGGCCGTGGTTGCGCCCGTCAGCATCACCGGGCCCGCGGTTTCCTGCAGCAGCCGGGCCACGCGCTCAAGGGGTGTGCGGCCGGAGCGCGCGAGATGCTCGAACTCGGAGAGCGTATGCGCGCAGTACGCCAAGCCCATGGTCACCAGCAGCGGCGGGACCAGGCTGGTGATCAGGTTCAGCGACTTGCCAAACGCGCTCAGGATGGCGAGCGTCCACAGGGTGGCTACGGCGATCGTGACCAGCGGCAGCAGTACGCCGTAAAGACTGCGAAAGCTGAGGCCCAGCACCACCGCCAGCAGTGCGACTATGGCCGGTACAATCCAGCGCAGCTGGGCGATGACCGCTTCACTGGTTGCCGCGCGCAGCATCGGCGCACCGGTGACATGCACGCTGTAGCCGTCGCCCGCGGCCTGATTGGCGGTTTCGCGCAGGCGCTCGGCGAGATGCAGATCCAGCATCTCGTGATCACTGAGCGGTTCCAGATTGACGATGATGGCGGCTGAGCGCCCGTCTTCGGAAACCAGTTGATTGCGGTACAGGGGGTGTGCGGCGACGGCCTCGCGCAAGCGCGGGCCCAGCTGCGGATCGTCGAACTCCTCGGCGCTCAGCCGGCGCACCTCGATGCGGGCGCCGTCGCGATAGATCAGTGGCGCGTTGCTGAGGGCCAGCGTGCTGTCTACACCCGGCAGCTGGCGTAGCGCACGGCTCAGCTTCTGCAGGCGATGCAAGGCGGCGGGCGCGTAGGCGTCTGCCCCGGTCAGAAGAATCAGCACGCTCTCATCGTTGCCAAAGCGCTGGCGGATCTGGTCGTAGTACGCCCTGTCCGGATGATCTCGCGCCACCAACGCATCCAGCGACGGATCGACGCCGATATGCAGGCGGCCGCGCTGGCTGTCGTACAGCTGCAGGAGTGATGCCGCACTCAATGCGACAACGATGGCGATGACGACGGCCGCTCGTCGCGCGATCCACCGATAGACGAACGCCGGCGGGGTCTCCGCCGGCGTCGATGTGCCGCTCACCGTTTCATGTCCCTGCGCTCAGCGCCGACCACGGTTCAATCAAAGGCTTCAAAGAAGCGCTTCGGTTCGAACAGCCGCTCCGGCAGGCGTTCATCAATGCTGAACTCGCTGAGGTTGATATCGGTGTGCGAGCCAGCGCGCAGGTCACGCATCGTGTAGCCCAGGACAGTCCAGTACTTGTCGACCTGGAATAGCGTCGAGATGTCTGCTTCAAGCACTTTGCGCGGGGACTCGCCATTGGCGAAGAACTCGCTTTTCAGCAGCGTGCAACTGGTCTGATCCACGTAAGAGCGGATCTTCTGATAGCCGAGATCCTCGATGATGGCCTTCGTCTCCAGGACCCAGACCTTACGTCCCGCGAGTTGGGCTTCACCGGTCAGCGTGGAGCGCCCCAATGCGGCCAGACCCAGGACCTGCTTGATCTCGCCGTAGCTGAAGTCGGTGCCCCATAGCGGTTCGGACGTGTTCTGCCCGGTGATGCGCAGCGCGTTTGCGGCACTGGGCAGCCAGAAATAGACTTCCTCCTGGTTGCGGCTCAGCAGCATCAGGTAGCTGGAGCCGCGGGTCGCCATGGGCTCCAGCAGGCGCAGATTGACGCGGGCCTCGCCGTTGGCGCCCGGCTTCCAGTACAGCTTCAGGCGCAGCGCATGTTCCTTCTTCTCACGATCCGTGACCTTGATCGAGAGATCGCGCAGCGCCGCGCGTCCCACCAGATTGGCATTCATGCATGCCTGAATTTCGTCCACGGCGCTGGTGCTGGCTGCCGTCTTAGCTGCCGGGGTCTGAGCCCAGGCGGTGACAGTTACGAGGGCCATCGACAAGGTGGCGAGCAGCCACCGGTTGCGGGTCAGCATTGTTTTGAACTCCCTGGTCTATGCGGGGCATTGTTGGCGGCGCATCCGGTGACGTCAATTCGCGGCGCGTCGCCGTCGTCGGTAAGTGCCGGCCGGGAGCGCGCCGATTGATGGCAACGGCGCAGGGTCGGCGGGACCGGGTGCGGCGGCTGATAGGCGCTTGACGCAGGGCACGAACTTGACGCCGCAGAATAATTCGATAAATATAGAATTATGGAATCAGAAATCGCCGTTCGCTGTCTGTCCGCGTTGGCGCAGTCGTCGCGTCTTGCGATCTTCCGTCGGCTGGTCCAGGCGGGACCAGAAGGTCTGTGCGTGGGCGATATCGGTCAGGCGCTGGGTCTGGCACCCGCGACCTTGTCGTTTCACCTCAAGGAATTGAGTCACGCCGGCCTGATCAACGCCCGTCAGGAAGGCCGCTACTACTACTACTCCACGGCCGTTGACGCGATGAATGCGTTGATCGGCTATCTCACCGAGAACTGCTGCGGCGGCGTGCCCTGCGGCGTGACTCCATCCACGACATCTGCCTCAGGAAAGCGCTCGTGATGCACCCTCCCTATAACGTGCTGTTTCTTTGTACGGCCAATTCCGCGCGCTCGATACTGGCTGAGGCGGCGCTCAACAGTCTGGCCACGAACGCGGGCCGGTTCCGGGCGTATAGCGCTGGCAGTTTTCCCAGGGGTGAGGTCAACCCGTATGCGCTCGAGACCCTGAAGCGCAACGGCATCCGTACGGACGGCCTGCGCAGCAAGAGCTGGGACGAGTTTGCCGCGGGGGATGCGCCGAAGATGGACTTCGTGTTCACCGTCTGTGACCAAGCCGCCGGCGAGCAGTGTCCGTACTGGCCGGGCCAGCCGCTGACCGTGCATTGGGGCATGCCTGATCCTGCTGCGGCCACCGGCAGTGACGAAGACAAGCTGCGCGCCTTTGCCGAGACCTACACGGCCCTGCAGCGCCGCATCAGCCTGTTTGTCGCGCTGCCGCTGGAAAAGCTGGACGCAGACACACTGAAGACGCGCCTGCGGGCGTTGGCGGCGCCATGAACCTTGCAAGACGCAGTGTTGCCGAAGCGGTGGGTACAGGACTGCTGCTGGCGACCGTGGTGGGCTCGGGCATCATGGGTCAACAGTTGGCGCAGGGGAACGTGGCGATCACGCTGCTGGCCAATGCGGTGGCCACCGGTGCGGGTCTGGTCGCGCTGATTCTGATGTTCGGCGCAGTCTCCGGCGCGCACTTCAATCCGGTCGTGACCTTGAGTCTGGCCTTCAGTGGCCGCTTTCCACGGCAGGAGGTCGCGCCCTACGTGCTGGCGCAGACAGCAGGTGCAGTGGCAGGGGTCTGGTCGGCGCATCTGATGTTTGCGCAGGACATCCTGCAGTTGGCGAGCACCCCCCGAGCCGGGACCGGGTTGTTCTGCAGCGAAGTGATTGCCAGCTTCGGACTGATGATGGTGATCTTCGGTACGCTGCGCTCGCGCCCGTCGGCCACACCGTATGCGGTAGCGGCCTTCATCACTGCGGGCTATTGGTTCACCGCATCGACTTCGTTCGCCAATCCTGCAGTGACGATTGCGCGTTCGTTCAGCGACAGCTTTGCCGGCATCCGCCCAGCCGACGCACCAGCCTTTGTGGTGGCGCAACTGATCGGCGCGGCGTTAGCCACCGCTTTTGACATATGGCTGCATCGCGAGCCGGTAGTGGAGATACGGGAGACCGCGGTATGAATACGGTACCGCAGGTGGATGCGGCAGCATTCGACCGGCCAACACTCAAGCAGCTGGGATTGGCCCGGGGATCGTCGCATCCGCCCCGGATCCTGTTGCTGTACGGATCGCT
>JBFJKG010000069.1:0-8182 GCA_041635075.1 Solimonas sp. | reverse complement strand
GATTCCCAAGCTCTCGGGTCTGGCACCGCTCAAGCGCATGGCCGAAGAAGCTGAAGTCAGCAGCGCCATCGTGTTCCTGCTGTCTCAGGGGGCCGCGTTCATTACCGGCACCTGCATCAAGATCGATGGTGGTTCCAGCCTTGGAGCCAAGGCTTTCCCGCTGTTGGAGCACCAGAATTCACGACCTTATCGCGGGTTCCATCGTGCCTTCAAACCCAAAGCGGTTGGCTAGTGCGACCGCTTCAGACGCGTTCGTAGAGCGTTACGACACAGGCGCCGCCGAGGCCGAGATTGTGCTGGAGGCCGAGACGGGCGCCTTGGATCTGGCGTGCATCGGCATTGCCACGTAGTTGTTGAACGAGCTCGGTGCACTGCGCCAGTCCGGTTGCACCGAGCGGATGCCCCTTGGATAGCAGGCCGCCGGAAGGGTTGGTGACCACGCGACCGCCATAGGTGTTGTCGGCGTCGCAGACAAACCGCTCGGCGTCACCTTCGGCGCAGAGTCCGAGCGCTTCGTAAGTGATCAGCTCGTTGTGTGCGAAGCAGTCGTGCAACTCAACGACGTCAAGATCATCAGGTCCGATTCCTGATGCCGCATATACCGCTTGCGCAGCCTGGCGCGTCATGCTGTAGCCGACCAGCTCGCGCATGTCACGCGATTCAAAGGTAGCGGGAGAATCGGTAGCCATCGCCTGCGCGCGGATACGTACGTCGCGACGAAGGCCGTGGCGGCGTGCGTAATCATCGCTGCAGAGCACGGCTGCGGCGCCACCGCAGGTAGGCGGGCAGGCCATCAGCCGCGTCATGACGCCCGGCCATATTGCAGGCGAGGCCAGGACCTCATCCTCGGTAACAGGCTTGCGGAACAGCGCTAGCGGATTATTCGCAGCGTGGCGGCTGGCCTTGGCCCGAATCTTTGCAAAGGTCGACAGCTGTGTGCCGTACTGCCGCATGTGCGCCAGACCCGCGCCGCCGAAGTAGCGGATCGCCAGCGGAATCTCCGGCTCGCCGACGAGTTCGTCAGCGAGGGCATCGAAGCGCTCAAACGGACTGGGGCGATCATCGAACTGCGTGCCAAGTGCTCCCGGTTTCATTTGCTCAAAGCCCAGCGCGATGACGCAATCGACCAAGCCGCTGGCAACAGCCTGACGGGCCAGGAACAGGGCGCTGGAACCGGTAGAGCAGTTGTTGTTGACGTTGACCATCGGGATGCCGCTCATGCCGATCTCGTAGAGCGCCCGCTGGCCGCAGGTGGAGTCGCCATAGACGTAGCCGACGTAGGCTTGCTGGATCTGTGCGTAGTCGATGCCGGCATCATCCAGTGCCAGCCGTGCGGCTTCGGCGCCCATGAGGTGATACGGCGCCGACGCGCCAGGTTTGGCGAAGGGAATCATGCCGACTCCGGCGACCAGTACAGGCTGCATGCGTGACTCCAGATTCTGTGGGCAGCAGACGGTAGCGTTGCCGCGGGCAGTGACACACCACCCTTAGAGGTAGGAATCAGTGAAGTCTGGTAACTGCGCGCGCCCGCTCACTCAATGCGGCATCGCTGACTCCGGTTGGCAGTGCCGGCTGGGATGCGATAGAGCACCCCCCCCTTTCGGGTGGGGCCCGATGGCGGGCCTGTCCCTAAGCTCGGGCGGTAGCAGCCAAGACACGACGCTTTAGCGTCTGCAGCGAGGAGATCGTCAATGCCCAACACGGCACGTCACTGGTATTTCAATGCGCGACCGCAGGGGGAGATGGATTCGAAGACGCTGGCCCTGCGCGAGGAGCCGCTAGCCCCGCTGCAGGATAAGCAGTTCCTGGTGCGCTCGATCTACATGTCGCTGGATGCAACGCACCGACTCTGGATTGGCGAATGGGATATCTACATGGATCGCATTCAGCTCGGCGAGCGCATGCGCGGCTTCGTGGTCGGCGAGGTCATCGAATCCCGGCATGCGGCCTATCAGGCAGGAGACCTGGTCGTTGGCTTGGGAACCTGGTCGGACTATCTGATCGATGACGGTGCGGCCTTTCAGAAGCTGCCAGCGATTCCCGGGCTCGCACTCGCTGACGCGTTTGGCGTGCTGATGGTCGCAGGGCCCACGGCGTTAGTGGGCCTGATGGAGATCGGCAAACCCAAGCCTGGCGACACTGTAGTCGTGACCGCAGCCGCAGGCGCTGTAGGCATGCTGGTCGGTCAGATCGCAAAGATCCACGGCTGCCGCACGATCGGCATTGCCGGCGGGGCGGACAAGTGCGGTTGGCTGAAGGCTGACTTCGGCTACGACGAAGTGATCGACTACAAGCACGAGAACGTCGTCGAGCGTTTGCGAGCGCTGGCGCCGGACGGAATCGATGTGCACTACGAGAATGTCGGTGGCGACATGCTGGATGCCGGCCTTACGGTGATGAAGGATTTCGGTCGAGTCGTGATTTGCGGATTAATCTCCACCTACAACGCGTCGGGACCGGTGCCGGGGCCCTACATGTTTCGTAATCTGATCATGCGCAGGCTGACGGTGCAGGGGTTTGTGATTCTGGACTACCTCGAGCGCTACCCCGAATTCCAGCGGCAACTCGCTGGCTGGATGCTGGAGGGCAGGCTCAAGTACCGGCTGCACATCGTCGATGGGCTCGAAAACGCTGTGGATGCACTTAAGCTCCTGTATAGCGGTGGCAATCGTGGAAAGTTGATGGTGCGCATCGGCCCCGACCCCGACTAGCTCCGACATGACCTTGCCGATCAAGCCGGATTTGCCCGCAACCGGGCCGCGGCCTAGCATCGGCTCACTATCCGCCGAGGAGGGTCCGGGCATGCCGGCCGGCTCCGGACCGAGCGTCGCTGCAGTAGCGCAGCAAGGTCCCGTCATCGCTAACGACCCACGTTTTTCCGAGGCCGAGACGGCATCACGCACGCATGTGCAACGCCAGCAGGCGCTGCAGCGACTGAAGGCGCATCCCGATGTGCCATTGGTGCTGATACGGGGGCCAGCCGGGTTTGGCAAAACCACATTGCTGCACCAGTACGCGGCGTTTCGCGTCCTGCAGGGGGATCGCATCGCGTGGGCGCGTATGGACGCGCACGCGGGCGACGCGACGCAGTTTCTGCGCATCCTCTGTGATGCGGTTGACGGATTCGACGAGCATCAACGCCAACGTCGTGTGCGTACCGACCCGCGGCCACCGACGATCCAGAACCTGGAACGTGCACTGCAACGTATCGGCGGGCGCAGCCTGGTCGTCGTCGACAACTTCGAGCAGGCGTATACCGGCGGGTTGGACGGCGTGTTGCAGCAGGTTGTGCGGGTGCTGCCGGCAGGTGTTCAGTTGTGCATCGGCACGCGCTCACTGCCGACCGAGCAACTCGTGGGCTTGCGGCTGAGGGAGCAGATGCTGGTCATAGACGAGGACGAACTGCGCTTTCGCCCCGCTGAGAGCCAAGAGTTCTTCAGCGAGTTCTCCGGCATGTCTGCGAAGGAGATTGACGAGATCCATGCCGTCGCCGAAGGCTGGCCCGCTGCATTACAGTGCTTTCGTCTGTGCCTGCGTCGGGGTCGTCAGCATCAGAACCTTGCGCGTGCCGGCAAGGATGTCACTCGTGATCTGATTGATTTTCTGGCCGCAGAAGTCTTCGAGCACCTGGCACAGGATTTACAGGCTGCGTTGTTTGCGCTCAGCATTCCCGAGAAGATCAGCAGTTCTCTGGTCGAACACCTGATGGGAGTCGCCGACGGCCGCGAACTGATCGCGCGCATAGAGAGAGCGGGGCTGTTCCTCACGCGTACCGATCTGGAAGGGCGCTGGTACTGCTTTCACAACCTGTTCAGGCAGTTCCTGATGGCGCGCATTCGGCGTGAGGTCACCGAGCAGGAACTGCGCCAGCGCCATCGGAGCATCGCTGACTGGTATGCAGCCAATGGCTATCGTGAGGAGGCCATACAGCACGCCATAGAAGCCGGAGATCCCGACACTGCGCTGCTGGTGTTGGACGAGATAGTTGATCACTTGCTTGCGCAGGAGCGGTTGGCGCTGATTGAACGCTATGTCGATGCGCTGCCACAAACGCTACTGTTACAGCATGAAAACGTTGTTTCTGCCGCAATCATCGCGTATGGCTTTCGCCGCGCCTTTGACAAAGCCAACCGACTAATTGATGCGCGTGCGCAGAGGTTGAAACGCGAGAAAGACCCGCATGCCCGCGCAGTACATGACTACGCTCAACTGTTCGTGTTGGCCGCGCAGGATCGCATTGAGGAATTGGGTGCGCGCGCGCTGGAAGCCGGCAAGGATTTTAGTGAGCACGACGGTTTTCGTTATGCGGTTACCTTCAATGCGCGTGCGATGTACCTCGTCGGTCAATCGCAGTTCGAAGAGGCGCGCGCGCTGTTGCTACGTGCACGGCCCTTGCATGATCGTGACGGATTTCTGTTCGGGCAGGCATATCAGGAAGCGATCTACAGCATGGCGCTGAGTGCCGAAGGCCACGTTGGAGAAGCGGTGCGCGGTCTGGGTACCGCGTTGCGCCGTACAGAGGAGGAAGCCAGTGGCAGTGTCACGGCGGGTTCTGTAATTGCCGTATATCTGGCGGACGGTTACTACGAACAGAACCGAATCTCTGAAGCCGCCAGCTTGCTGGACGAGTATGGCGCATTGGCGGAAAAGCAGGTCATTGTTGATGCGCTGGGAGTGATGTACGCGACCCAGGTACGCATCGCGGCCGCGCGTGGAGAAGAAGGTGACGCAGAAGAGATACTTGAGCGTGCCTTGTACGTAGGCTACCAGAACGGATTTCAACGGCTGGTTGGCTACGCTCAAGCTGAGCGCGTGCGGTTGGCAACACTTGCGGGCGACCTCGATCTGGCCGAGCGGCGCTTGCGCGAATACGATCTGCCCCGGTTTGCCGCCGACACCGAATTGATGTTTCATGCCGGTGAGACCGAAGCGCACACCGTCACTTGGGCGCGGCTGATGATCCGAATGGGGCGCTTGTCGGAGGCGCGGGCCGAACTGCAATGGGCGATTCGTATCGCTCACGGACGCCGGCGGAAGCGGCGCGAGCTCAAGCTGCTGGTAATGCTGGCTCTGGCGCATCAGGCCGAGGGGCGTGTCAGCCTGGCCCGGCGTACGTTGCTGGAAGCCTTGGATATCGGTCTTCCCAAGCAATTTGTCCGCACCTTTCTCGATGAAGGGGCGCCCGTGCTGCAGTTGCTGCGCGAGCTGCGACGCTCGTTTGGAGCGCTCCCGGATATCGCCCGACAGGAGGCGCTGCTGGCCTATCTTGATCTTCTGCTGGCCGAGGCGGGAGAGCCGGGATCGGCGCAGATGCGCGCCGCTGTGCCCGTACTCAGTGCGCCATTGCCGTCGGACCTGCTCGGCACATTGACCACCAAGGAGCGCAGGCTACTCATACATGTCGCGATGGGACTGTCAAACAAGGATCTTGCCGAGCGGCTGGCGGTTTCCACCAATACGGTGAAGTGGCACCTGCGCAACATCTTCGAGAAGTTGCAGATCAAGAATCGAACCCAGGCGGTAGCGGTTGCGCGGCAGCTAGGATTGGTGGAATAGGCTGGGTGGATCGCAGATACCGCGAAATCAATTCTTTCGGGTGGGGTATATCGGGTGGCTATCGATGAGTCTTGTCCTGTGAATGCGCGCCCACGCGCATCGGAGGAGAAGACGCGTGAAAGTTCTGATCACGGAAAACCTGCGCATCGACCTGGACAGCGAACAGTGGGAGTGCCGCCATTGCGGTAAGGCACTTCATCCCGCGCGCGACAACTACAAGCGCGGACTTTTGGTCTACAACCGCGATCCGCGCGAGATTCACAAGCCGCTACTTGATCCGGATAAGTACAAGCTGACGTACTCGCCCGATCCAGCCTGGTGCCGGATTCTCGAGTACTACTGCCGACACTGCGGTTCGATGATTGAGACCGAATACCTGCCACCGGGTCATCCGCCGGTACGCGATATCGAATTGGATATCGACGCGCTCAAGGCACAGTGGAGCGGGCAGCCCGAGGTGACGGAGGCGCCCATAGGCAGCGACCCGCCGCGCCGTGACCACGGACACGGAGCGCATCGATGAGGCGCGTATCGGTTGATATCGGAGGCACCTTTACCGATTGCTTTGTCGCTTGGGACAACCGCCATGTCGAAAGCAAGGCCCTGACCACCCACCACAATCTGGCCTTGGGTTTCAATGAGGCGCTGAAGAGCGCTTGTGATGAGCTGAGCCTTACTGAACGCGAGCTGCTATCGCAGGTGGACTCGGTGCGGTATGCCACCACCCTGGGGACCAATGCGCTGATCGAGCGCAAGGGGCCACGTCTGGGTCTGCTGACCACCGCCGGGTTCCGTAGTTCGGTGCCGCTGGCGCGAGCCAAGGGTTACGGTGTGGGACTGCCGCACAAACAGCAGATGGATGTGCCGAATGCACAGCGTCCGGACGCCATTGTGCCGATACCGATGATTCTTGAGGTGCGCGAGCGGATCGATTACGACGGCGACGTGGTGCTGGATCTGGATGAGGCAGATCTGCGCTTCAAGATCCGGCAGCTCGTTGATAAGGGGGCCGAGGTTATCTGTGCGGTGTTCGCCAACTCGGTGGTCAACCCGGTGCATGAGTTGCGCGTGCGAGAAATATTCCTCGATGAGTATCCCGGGCATCTGCTTGGGGCGATTCCGCTGCTGCTGTCGCATCAGGTCGCTGGACGCAAGGGCGAGTATGTGCGCGCCATGTCGACGATCATGGACGGCTTTCTGCACCAGACCATGTATCACGGCCTCGGCTCGCTGGAGCTGAACCTGCGAAGCGCGGGCTACGACAAACCGATGCTGGTCAATCACAACTCCGGCGGCATGGCACAGCTCAACTCTACGGATGCGCTGCAAACGGTACATTCCGGTCCGGTATCCGGGATTGCCGCCAGCGAACATCTCGCGCTACAGACCGAGTTGGGCAATATCGTAGCCACTGACATGGGCGGTACCAGCTTCGATATCGGCATCGTCGTCGAAGGTGGCGTCAAGCATTACGACTTCAACCCGGTCATCGAACGCTGGATGGTCAGCGTACCGATGGTACATCTGGTCACGCTCGGTGCTGGCGGTGGGTCGATCTGCCGCTACGACCGCATGTTCAGGACTGTGCAGGTAGGTCCCGAGAGCGCCGGGTCAGATCCGGGTCCGGCGTGCTATGACCGCGGGGGCCTCAATCCAACGGTGACCGATGCCGATCTGGTGCTCGGCTACCTTGATCCGTCCCACTATGCAGGCGGCCGCATCAAGCTGAACGCCAAGCGCGCGAAACAGGCTTTGGAGGAGCACCTTTGCGATGACCTCGACCTGTCAGCGGTCGAAGTCGCAAAGCTGATCAAGCAGACAGTCGACGCTGACATGGCCAACGGAATCGCACGCGAGCTGCGCACGCGTGGCTACGAGCCGCAGAACTTCACGACGCTGGCATACGGTGGAAATGGACCACTGCACGCATGTGGAATTGCACGCGCTCTGGGCGTCAGAAGAATTCTCGCGCCTCCATTCGCTTCAACGTTCTCAGCGGTGGGGGCTGGCAACGTGAATCAGCTGCACATCCATGAGATGAGCACCTGGACATCATTGTTCGACGCGAATCAGCGGAAGTTCTTCAGCGACTATCCGCGCTTCAACCGCATCGTCGAGGAGCTGGAGCGCCGCGGACGCGGCGACCTCGAGCGCCAGGGGTTTGGTGGCGACGAGATCGGCTTTCGCCTGGAGCTGGACATGCGCTACGGCAATCAACGCGTCGAGACTGCGGTGGTCACCGCTCTCAACCGCGTCAAAACGCCGGAGGACGTGCTGGAGCTGATTGAGCAGTTCCATGCGCGTTACGGCGAACGCTTTGGTAAAGGCAGCCAGACGCCGGAAGCGGGCGTAAGAATCAACACCATCCGCGTTTGCGCCTTTGTGCAGCACAAGGGCATTGCGTTTAGCGGCATCAAGCCCAGCGGCGAATCGCTGGATCCGCCGGCGCCGATAGGAAATCGAACGTGTCATTTTGTCGGACATCCGCAGGGTTTGCAGACCCCGATCTATGACGAAGCGGCGATGGCTATCGGCACAACGATCGATGGGCCGGCCATCGTGGTAACGCGCGCGACCACCTACCTCGTCGAACCGGGCTGGCGCTATCAGGCTGCGGCGCAGAGCG
>JBFJKG010000068.1:0-8203 GCA_041635075.1 Solimonas sp. | reverse complement strand
CGGAATTGGTAGACGCACTAGTTTCAGGTACTAGCGGGTAACACCGTGGAGGTTCGAGTCCTCTTCTCGGCACCAAACAAAAGACCCGGCCCTGCCGGGTTTTTTGTTGGGCGCCGCAGGACCCGTCTAGTGTCCCACATCACCCGGGGCCGCGCTTGCGCAGCGACCACGGGGATTAAACCGGCAGTGAGCCGCCAACCGCTCAATCGAACGGATTACGCAGCACCATCGTGTGATCACGATCAGGCCCGGTCGAGATAATCGCGACCTCGGCCGCAGTAACCTCTTCAATCCGCTTCAGATAACGGCGCGCCGCCTCCGGCAGGTCCTCATAGCGCTTGACGCCAAAGGTGTTCGACTTCCAGCCGGGCATGTCCTCGTAGATCGGCTCGACCTTTGCGAAGGCCTCGGCGCCAACCGGCGGCACCTCAACCGGGACGCCATCCACCTTGTACCCGGTGCAAATGCGCAGTACATCCATGTCATCCAGCACATCGAGCTTGGTGACACATAGCCCGGTGACGCTGTTGTTGAAGATCGAGCGACGCGCCGCCACCGCATCAAACCAGCCACAGCGCCGCGGCCGTTTGGTTACGGTGCCGTACTCTGCGCCCTTGTCACGAATGTGCTGGCCAACGTCGTTATCCAGCTCGGTCGGGAACGGGCCCGAACCCACGCGCGTCGCGTAGGCCTTGACGATACCGAGCACATAATCCAGCTCCCGAGGCCCAACTCCAGTGCCTGTAGCGGCACCGCCTGCGGTAGTGTTCGACGAAGTCACGTACGGGTAGGTGCCGTGATCGACGTCCAGCAACGCGCCCTGCGCGCCCTCGAACAGGACGTTGTCGCCGCCCCGCAGGTGCACCCGCAGCAATTCGGTGACATCAGCGACCATCGGACGCACGATTTCGGCGTACCCCAGCAGATCATCCAGCGTCTTCTGGAAATCGACCGGCTCTTCCTTGAAATAGTTCTGCAGCACAAAGTTGTGATAGCCCAGCAGTTCTCCGAGCTTTGCGGCCAGCAGTTCACGCGAAAACAGATCGCCGACGCGTACCGCGCGCCGCGCCACCTTGTCTTCATAGGCCGGGCCAATGCCCTTGCCCGTAGTGCCGATCTTGGCGTCGCCACGGGCGCGCTCACGCGCCTGATCCAGCTTGACGTGCACCGGCAACACCAGCGGGGCCGCTTCCGAGATGCGCAGGCGATCTCGAACCGATGCCCCGGTTGCCTCGACCTTCTCGATCTCCCTGATCAGATCCGGCAGCGACAACACGACCCCATTGCCAATCAGGCAGGCCACGCCGGGCCGCATGATGCCCGAAGGGATCAGGTTCAGCGCGGTCTTGACCCCGTTGATCACCAGCGTGTGGCCAGCGTTATGGCCACCCTGAAAGCGCACCACCGCCTGTACGCGGTCCGTGAGCAGGTCGACAACCTTGCCCTTGCCTTCATCGCCCCACTGGGCGCCAATCACCACCACACTCTTACCCATGTTCCTTCTCCTGGCTCCCTGCGAGGTTAGCCTTGTTTGACTCGTCTGCGCGGGCCGCACCCACGCACTCACCGGCACGACCGCACCCTGCGGTTGTACCGATAGCAATTCCAAATTTATTCGTGCGTCTGTTTACCGCGAAGTCGCGCGCAGCAGCATCTGCACCCGTCTTAGCCGCGCCCCAATCGCAAAAGCTCGTTGAGGTCAGCGGAAAAGCCGGTTGCCGCTCGCGACACCCCGAACTCGGCGCCGACACCGTCGTAGCGGCCGCCACGCGCGATCTCTCGGCCATGATCCGCAACAAAGGCGGCAAACACCATCCCCGTCTGGTAGCGATAGCCCCGCAGTTCCGCCAGATCGATATGAATCGGCATGCGTGGCATTTCAGCTCGCAACTCGGCGACCGTAGCCTCCAGCAGATCCAGCGCCGCGAACACCTCGGCCCCGGCGCCCTTGAGCGCGGTGCGGGCACGCGCCAGTACCGACACATCGCCGTTCAGGTCCATCAACTGAGAGACCGCCTGCACGATGCGCGGCTTCAGTCCACGCTCTCGGGCAAACTCACTTAGATCTGGGTGTGATTTGCGCTGCAGAATATCGAACAACGCCGACTCGTCGGCTGCGTCCACGCCCAACTTGGCAACCAGCGCGCGGTAGATGCCGACATGCCCCAAGTCAAGGTGAACACCGCGCACGCCCGCCAGCTTCAGGGTCTTCAGCATCAGGCGCAGCACCTCGAGGTCCGCGGCGATACCCGCTTCTCCAAAGATCTCGCAGCCCACCTGACGCGGTGAGCGCGGCCCGCCGAGACTGTCCGCCTGAGCCCGCAGCACGGTTCCCAGGTAGCACAGCCGTACAATCTTCTGGTCTGCATAACGGCGCACCGCAATACGCGCTGCCTGAGGCGTCATATCCGCACGCAGGCCCAGCAGCCTGCCGCTGGCAGGGTCGGTCAGCTTGAACGTCTGCTGCTCTAGATCCTGCGCCGTCCCGGTCAGCAAGGCTTCAAGGTGCTCGATCAACGGCGGCAGTATCAGCTCATAACGCTGCTTTCGATAGTGATCGAGCAGCTTGCGACGCAAATCCTCCAGCTGCCAGGAAACCGGCGGCAGTGACTCTTCGACGCCTTCCGGCAACATCCATTTCTTTTGCGACATAAGCAGCTCTAAACCAACTGCAAAAGGATCAAGCCCGCAGCCATGCTGGCAAGGCCCAACAGCCGCAGTCCGCGATCGGGCATCTGTGAAACGGCCTGCAGCATGCGCCGCCAATGTGACGGCGCTGCAAACGGCATCAGCCCCTCAATCACCATGACCAATGCCAGGGCCCTCAACAGTTCGGGCCACGCCAGACTCACTGACCGCCTACACCCTTGAAATACTTGAACAGCGGACCGTCCGGTTCGAGCACCATGACGTTGCTCTCACCGGCAAAGGCATCGCGATAGACGCTCAGAGAACGGTAGAAGCTGTAGAACTCGGCATCTTGCCCATAGGCCTTGGCATAGATGTCGGCAGACTTGGCATCACCTGCACCCTTGAGTTCCTCTGCGGTCTTGTAGGCGTTGGCCAGCGTGACCTGAGCCTCACGGTCCGCCGACGCACGGATCTTCTCAGCTTCCTCGGCACCCCGCGCGCGCAGATCAGACGCTACCCGGGTACGTTCAGCGCGCATGCGATCGTAGACCGAACTGCTGACTTCCTGTGGCAGATTGATCGTCTTGATGCGCACGTCCACAATCAGTATGCCCAGGTCCTTGACCTTGGACGCGGCATCGTCCGTCAGCTCCTTGATGATCACATCGCGGTCATCCGAAACCACCTGCTTGATCGTGCGCGAGCCGAACTCGTCGCGCATGCCGCGATTGATGATGGACGACAGGCGATCACGTGCAACCAGTTCCTGGCCACCGGTAGCACGGTAGTACGTTGCCGCATCCGCGATACGCCACTTTACGAAGTAATCCACCTCGACGTTCTTCTTCTCACCCGTCAGAAAATTCTGGGTCTGGTTGTCGAGTGTCTGCGTGCGCTGATCAAACTTCCGCACATCCTGGAAGAATGGCAGCTTGGGGTGCAGTCCAGGGTCGTAGTCCTGGCCGCGCAGTTCGCCGAGCTGAAACATGACCGCTGTTTCGCGCTGATCGACGATGAAGAAGGAGTTGCTGACAACCAGCACCGCAAACAACAGCAGGCCGGCCCAAAATAGCGGTTGACTCTTCATGATTAGCGGCTCCGCTCGCGCGTGCGCGCGTTGTCGGTCGATCCAGGGGCCGAATATGGCGCTGGGCTGGGCGAAGGTGCAGTCACGTAGTCACTCGCCTTCTCGCTGCTACGCCCTCCATTCTTGAGAATCTGATCCAGCGGCAGGTAGATCATCGGGCTGCCCTTATCCACGTCAAGCAGAACCTTGCTGGTATTGCCCAGAACGGTGCTCATCGTGTCAAGGTAGAGTCGCTCACGGGTCACCTTGGGTGCTTTGCGATACTCACCCACCAGCTGACCAAACCGCGAAGCGTCACCTTCTGCCTTCGCAATCACCTGATCCCGGTAGCCGTTGGCTTCCTGGATCAAGCGCGCGGCGGCGCCGCGGGCGCGGGGCAGGCGGTCATTGGCGTACGCCTGAGCCTCGTTCTTCACGCGCTCCTGATCTTCCCGCGCCTTGATGGCATCGGCAAAAGCGGCCTGCACTGGTTCCGGGGGTTGCGCCTGTTCGAGGTTGACCTCGGTCACGATCAGGCCGGTCTTGTAGCTATCGAGTCGATCCTGCAGCAGCTGCTTGGTGTGATCCGCAACCTGCTGGCGTCCATCCGTCAGTATGAAGTCCATCAGGCTTTGGCCGACGACCTCGCGCACGGCTGACTTGGTGGTCTGGCGCAGCGACATATCCGGATCAGCGACGCTGAACACGTAGTCTTCGACCTTCGATACGCGATACTGCACCGACAATTCGACATCAACGATATTCTCGTCCTTGGTCAGCATCGTTGCCCGATCACGCACCGCACGGACACCGGTGACATTGACCAGTTCCTGCTTGTCGATCGGCCACGGCAAACGCCAGTGCAGGCCCGGTTCCGTGGTCTTGATGTACTGACCGAACCGCAGCACGACAGCGCGCTCCTGTTCGTCAACCACGTAGAACCCCGACGCCACCCACAGCACGGCAACAGCACCCAGCGCCAGACCGAAAACGCCGGACGGCAAGCCGCCACCGAAGCCGGACCCACCGCTGCCACCACCGCCGCCCTTGCGCCCACCGAAACGCGCCTTCAGCCGCTTGAGCATCTCGTCCAGATCGGGGGGGCCGCCGTCACCCCGCTTGGGGCCCTGACTCCAAGGGTCGCGATTGGGAGGACCCGGTTCATTCCATGCCATTTTTGATCATTCCTGTTGCGGAGCACATTGCCGTGGTCGAAGCCTTCGGACCGCGGTGCATCGTAGCGGTGTCGGAAACCGACACTTCCTTACAGATTTCGTTCGCTGGCTGTTGGTCCTGCGGTCAGCGCATGCCGCGCGCCACCCCGCCAGCTAAGAGGGTATGGGGGCACTAGCAGCCCGGAACAAGGCCGCAGCCGCGTAATTTTAGGGAGCCGGCTCCCATTCCTCAATGACTGGAGCCGGCGGCGCCACTCCGGCGGCGATACAAAGCCCCCTCAGACGAGCGGCCGACAACGCCACACGCAAATGAAAGTTGCCATCGGCATCGAGTCTTTCGGCCCTTACCGCGTGTTGCTCGAACAGCTGCGCGCGCAAGCGCGCGGCCGAGGGCGGCAGCACCAGATCCTGCTCTGCCCAGGCCGGGCGCACTCTTTCGGCAATGGCATCCTGCAGTAGTTGCAATCCTGCGCCCGTCACCGCCGAGACATAGACCCGAACCGCCCGCCCCTGCTCGTCCCGCTCGATTCGGGGCGCGTCAACATCCTCGGTGCGCAAGTCAATCTTGTTGAATACCTGCAAACGCGGAACTTCGGATACCCCGATCTCCTCGAGCACCGCCTCGACCTGCTGGATTCGGGTCATGCGTTCGGGGTCGGCAGCATCGAGTACATGGAGCAACAGACTGGCCTCGTGCGCCTCTTCCAGGGTTGCGCGAAACGCTGCAATCAGGTCGTGCGGCAGATCGCGTATGAAGCCGACGGTATCGGTCAGCAGCACCGGTTCACCCGCAGGCAGCTCAAACCTGCGTACGGTCGTATCCAGCGTTGCGAACAACTGGCTTGAGGCATACGTAGCGTTGCCGGTCAACGCATTGAACAGCGTCGACTTTCCTGCGTTGGTATAACCCACCAACGAGATTGTGGGGATATTGTTGCGCAATCGAGAAGCCCGATTCTGCTCGCGGCGACCGCGCACATCCTCCAGATGCCGCTTCAGCGTGGCAATGCGTCCCCGGATCAACCGACGGTCGAGTTCAAGCTGGGTTTCACCTGGACCGGTCAGGCCGATGCCGCCACCACGCTGCCGCTCAAGATGGGTCCAACCCCGGACCAGACGCGTGGCCATGTGCTGCAGCTGTGCCAACTCGACCTGCAGCTTGCCCTCATGCGACCGCGCCCGACGCGCAAAGATATGAAGGATCAGACCCGCACGATTCAGCACTCGCGCCTTGACCGCGCGTTCCAGATTGCGCTCCTGACTCGGTGACAACGCGTGGTTGAACAGCACCAGTTCGGCGTCGGCAGCCGCAATCGCGTTCGCGATCTCCTGCACCTTGCCGCTCCCGACAAACAATCCCGGATCCGGCAAGCGCCGGCTGCCGCCGATCACGGCGACTACCTCGGCGCCAGCCGAAGCGGCTAGCTCGAGAAACTCCTGCCGGTCGGACTCAAAATCACTGCCCGGAAATTCCAGGTGGACGAGTACCGCCTTCTGGCCCGACTTGGGGCGCTCAAACATCTAGCACGACACAACGCCACGCCGGCAGCGGGTTCACCATCAAGCGGCTGAACTCTCCGCGGCGGAGGCGCTGTCGTCGCCGTCACCCTCGCCATCGACGACGCTGCCGTCGAAGATGCGAACCGGGCGCGCAGGCACCACCGTAGAGATGGCGTGCTTATAGACCATCTGGCTGACGCTGTTGCGTAACAGCACTACGAAGGAATCGAACGATTCGATCTGCCCCTGCAGCTTGATACCGTTGACCAGATAGATCGAAACGGGGATGCGCTCCTTGCGGAGAGCGTTCAGAAACGGTTCTTGTAGCGTATGACCTTTCGACATCGTCGTGTCCCTTTCTTGTATGCCCGCTTCATTGGCGCGGCGGGTCGCCTTATGGCGTTAGAAGTCTAGCATGGGGTGTGCGCGCAAGACCTGTGCCACCAGGTCCGGCGCCTGCGGGTCCAGCCAGCACAATTCCGGCTCGCTGCGCAGCCACGTCAACTGGCGTTTCGCAAACTGCCGGGTGGCAGCAATCCCACGCTGAACGGCCTCTGCGAGGTTCCAGCTTCCGTCCAAATGACTCCACAGCTGACGGTATCCGACCGCGCGCATGGAGGGGAGTTCCGGCGAAAGATCGCCCCGGTCGTACAAGCTCCGGACTTCCTCCAGGAAACCCTGTGCCATCATCTCGTGGAAACGCCGCTCGATCCGCGCATGCAACTCGGAACGTTGCGGAGGATTCAGAGCGAGCTTGATCACCGCACCAGGGATACCGGCCGAGCGAGCAACGCGATGAGCATCGCTGAGCGTGCGGCCGCTCAACTCAACGACCTCAAGCGCACGTTGCACCCGCTGCAGATCATTGACATGCAGGCGCGCAGCCGTCTCCGGGTCGATCTGCGAAAGCCGTTGGTGCAGGGCCGCCGCGCCGAGCGTGCGCGCATCCGCCTCCAACCGTCCACGCACGGAGGCATCGGCCGAGGGTAGTCGGCTGAGCCCCTCGGTCAGCGCCCGGAAGTAGAGCATCGTTCCGCCAACCAGCAGCGGCACGTGTCCGCGCGCGCGGATCTCGCTGATCAGGTGCTGCGCATCGGCGACAAATCGCGCAGCCGAATAGCTTTCAGCCGGATCGAGAATGTCAATCAGGTGATGGACCACTCGGGCGCGCATGGTCGCGTCCGGTTTCGCCGTACCGATATCCATGCCGCGATACACCAGCGCCGAATCGACGCTGACAATCTCCACCGGCAGATGCTGCGCCAACGCCAGCGACAATGCCGTCTTTCCAGAAGCGGTAGGCCCCATCAGCAATACGACCGGCGGGACCATCAGCGCCCTCGCAGAAACAGACGGTCCAGTTCCGCAACACCTACCTGCACCCAGGTCGGTCGGCCGTGATTGCACTGCCCAGCCAGATCGGTGCTCTCCATGTCGCGCAGCAGCGCATCCATCTCTGCCAGGGTCAGGCGCCGATTGGCCTTGATCGCGGCCTTGCAGGCCACATCAGCCAACACCCGATGCTGGGCATCCAGCGCCTCGCCGATATGCGTATCACTGCTGCGGCGCGCTTCATCAGCCACCAGGTCGCGCAGCAAGGCTGCGACCGCCTCGCGTGCCAGCAGCGGTGGCACCGCCCGCACGGCGACAGAAGTCGGGCCCACCCGGTCCAGTTCGAAGCCGAATCGCTGCAGGTCCCCGCTCCGCGCCACCAAGGCCTCGACCTCATCCTCGTGCAACTGCACGATCTCCGGTATCAGCAGCGCCTGAGCCGGCACCGCACCTGCCGCCAGTTGCCGCTTCAATCGTTCATAGATCACGCGCTCATGGG
>JBFJKG010000067.1:0-8212 GCA_041635075.1 Solimonas sp. | reverse complement strand
CCAGAGCTTCGCGGTCCGGGTCGTTCCGGTGCAGCATGCCGGCCCAGAGATACACGCGGATGGCGTCGTAGCTGCCATCTGCCGCCGTCTGCGCATCGGCCTGAAACTGCCCGTTCTTGTCATAGAGCACCCAGTCCGGGGAGTAGCCCTGCGGCGCTGATGCGTGCAGCAGGCGGCGACTGCCGGGCAACAGCGCCTCCCACCCAGCGTCCGGTTGCCGTTGGCTCAGGCCACGCAACAGCTGCAGGGGCACATAGCTGGGATTCAGTCGCCAGCCTTCCGGTTTGATGAAGCCCACGGGGCCCGGCAACAGCGTGGGTCCGAGGTCTGGCACCGTCGCGGTCTCCTCGCGCAGCAGATTGCGACCGACCAGCTTGGCGAGTACCCGGTAGCGACGCTCTTGCCACAGATGCCCGGCTTCAGCCAGCGTGTAGGCAATCCACAGGTCGGCGTCCGAGGCCGGATTGCTGTCGATGACCGCCCAGCTGTCGTCGTCTCGCCGACCCCATAACCACGCTGGCAGGTGTGCGCTGAGGTCGCCCTGGGCGAGGTTGTCCTCGGTCCAGCGCAGTATGCGATCAAACGCGTCGCGGTCATTCGCGACCAGCGCAAAGAACAGGGCATACGCCTGCCCTTCCGACACCGTGCGCTGGCGATCCGAGGCGCGATCAATGACGCGGCCATCGTCCGACAGGTACAGCCGCTGAAATGCGGTCCATGCCGGCCAGTTGCAGCCGGAATGGGCGGCGCCCATCTGCAGGCCCAGAAAGAGTCCGCTAGCGCAGCGCAGCAGCCAGCGTCTCATGCGCGCGCGCATGGGGAGGCTCAGTCTTCCAGTCGACGCATGGCGCGCTGCTGCAGGTAGCGGTGAACCAAGAAGGCCAGCATCAAGCAGCCGGCGACCGCAAACAACACCAGCAGCAGCGGGTGCCGCGACAGGAACAGCCAGATCGCCAGCCACCAGGACAGCTTGCCGACGAAGTAGCTTTCATTGCCGCGGTGACTGGAGACCTCGCGCCCGCGGATCAGGACAGTGTCGCCATGAATTGCGCGCACCATGCCACCGTCTTCCAGCGCATCTATCGCCAGTTCGGTGGCCCGGGACTGGGACGCGGTGATGACGACTGCGCTGCGGCCTGAGCGTAGCGGTGACTCGAACCCGAGAATCGCAGCGACCGCACCGCCGGTGCGCAGCGTAACTTCGGTATTTTCCCGGGTGGTGTCGGTGCGGAGCAGGTCGGCATTGAACCAGCGCGCGATTTCGCGTGGCCGATAGCGTCTTTGTGCATCGTCCAGCAGCACCGGCAGGCGATCCTGCCACTCCTGCAACAGATCGCGTCCGCGACGACCGTCGATAATCAACAGGTCGGCGTCGGTGTCCGCGGCCAGTTCCGAAGCTGGTGTTATGCGCACGCGGGTAGCGGCCGCACCGGTTTGACGACCCATGCGCCCCATCAGGAACAGCAGGTCTTCCATATCTCGCGCCACCGGCGCGTCCGGCATTACGACTACGGTCTGCGCGAGATCAGCGTATTTGCTGAATGGGAAGCCGGCGTTGGCAAACAAAGCCAGGTTGGGCAGGGCGGTGTAATGCGGGAAGCCGCTCAGGTCGATGGTGGATTCGGGGTCTATGGCCGCGCGCGCCAGATCGACGGTGCTGCCTTGGCAGATGCCGCTTTTGTGGTAGTCCAGCGCGAACTGGAACTGCAGCTGGTTGTCGGCGCCAACCTTGAAGGCTGGAATATTGAACGCGTCGGACAGATTGCCGGGCTCAGGGTCCAGCAGGGGCACCAGCAGCTGGCCGGCCGCGCCCGGTTGTCCTTGTGGGCGCAGGCGGAAAGACTGCACGAACTCCTCGTTGATGCTGATCGAGAGCAGCGAGTTGTCGCGTTCGACCGGCGAGGTATAGCGGAAGCGCAGGTCCACCGGCACGCCGTCCCGCCGCCACGGCAGCAGGTCCGGTGGGACTCTGACGTTGATGCGGATCGGCGGGGCGTTGAGTCCGCGGCTCTCCAGCTGTGCGGGGTCGTCCACCAGCTCGCCCAGCTTTACTGGCCGGTCAGTCCGGATCCACAACGGCGCGTCGTAGGCTTCGCGGGGTGCGGGCGGGGTGAGCTGCAGGACCTCGGTCCGATTCCCGGCCATCACCGCCTGACCCAGCACCAGCGCTTCGACTGCCTCGGAAAGTTGAGCGCCATCGCGACCCTGCAGCAACAACAGCTTTACGCCGAGGACCGAGGGATGGTCGACCACACTGATCGTCGGATGTTCGACTGGCTTCAGATCCAATGCCGCCGGTCGCGCGGCATTGGTGGCAAATACCACGGCGTGGCGCTGCGGTAGATCGTCGAGCCGGGCTTCGAAGCGCGCGCTGCGGTAGGCGGCCTGGGCGCCGAACCAGGAGGCCAGCACGCTGGCACTGCGCAAGGTCTCGAAGTCCGGGGCGCCAGCGAAGACGAATGGCAACTCGAGCCGCCGGTTGTCACGGCGGTCGAAGAACGGCGCCGGCAGCAGTCCCAGCTCGTCGCTCAGCGCCAGCGGTTGCAAATCGAGCTGTAGCTCACTGTCCGGACTGACGGTGGCCCACAGGCTGGTGTGCAAAGGGTCCTCGCACTCCATCGAGTAGTGGCCAATCAGCTGTACCACGAGTTGGTTGTAGTCGCTGAAGTACCGCGGGTCGATGTCGAAGCTGGCGGTCCGCTCGCTGCCGGCCTGATCACGCGGTAGCGGTATCGCGGCGATGGTTTCATCGTTCAGGCTGAGGCGCAGGTGCGAGAGGTCGGGCAGCAGCGCCGGCGAGTAGGCGTAGCGCAGGGTCAGCCGCGCACGGCTTACGGTTTCATCGAGACGGATGCCCAGCGGCAGGTACAGGCGGCTTTCAGTGCCACGCAACTGCGCGACACCGCCGCTGCCCAGTTGTCGGAAGCTATAGGTGACACTGCGCGCGGCGGGGCGTTCCGTCGTCGATATCGGACGCTCAGTCGCGGACATTGCCGGAGACGCCGCTTCGTCCTGAGCGTATGCCGGGCCCAGGACGGTCAGCCCGCCCAACAACATGACCATCGACAAACGAGTACGCATGCGCAAAGTCCTGTACGTGGTTACCGCGAGCACCCGGCCTTACCGTCCTTAGCGAGCGATACTTTCACGATAGGCAATCATCATGCGTACTCTAACCCGGCTAATCAAACTGCTTAGCCTATTGGTAGGGTTTGGTCGTACAGACGGGCATACACAGCCGCAATCAGGTGTACGGGAGACTGAGCGGAATCGGATGCGCCCAGTTCGCTTACCGGTGTGCCGCGTGCGCGTGCTTGCAGCAACGCTGCTTCTTCGGCTGCAAGGTCCAGTGCCCCGGTGGCATGGAGACGGAGCAGGCGCCGGGCGAGCGCGACCGACAGCGGGGGGCTGCCGGCACGGATGCGTAGCAGTTCACCGGCGATCGAATCGACGGGGTGGTCCTTGAATACGTAGCCCGAGGCACCGGCCTGCAGTGCGGACAGCAGGTGCGCATCGTCGTCAAAGACAGTGGGGACAATCAAGGATGCGGCCGGTCTGGCGGCTCGCAGGGCCTGGATGAGGTCTACGCCATTGCCATCCGGCAGGCGCAGGTCAATCAACGCCAGGTCCGGAAGCTGTTCGAGGATGTGGGCGCGTGCCGTCTGCAGGCTATCTGCATATCGACACTGTGCGCGCGGATAGGCGTGGCGCACCGCGCGGCCCAGCCAGTCGCGAGTGGGTGCCAGATCGTCTACGACCAACACCCAGCGTACTGCTGTTTCCAAGGTCATGAAGGAATGTCAGCTGATCCAGGCGTGAGCGGCATGCTTAGCTGAACCTCGGTGCCGGATGGCAGGCCGTCTTTCCATGCAATGCGGCCGCACAGCGCGGTCGTGCGTGCGCGCATGTTGCTCGTGCCGCGGCCTTGCGGCGGTTGCCCGTTGATGCCTTTTCCGTCATCGCGAATGCTCAGGTGGAGCTGGTCGTCGCCATGATCCACGGCAATGCTGATGGTGCCTGCAGCGCCGTGGCGGACAGCGTTGCTGATCGCCTCACGGATGATGCGGTGGAGATGCAGCGCGTGGCCCTGCTCGATCTCGATATCCGGCAGTGCCGGTGCCTGGGTCCAGATGAGCTGGCCGCCGATGGCATGCATGCGCTGGGTCGACTCGGTGCGGATCTCTCCAAGCACCTCCAGCAGGGTGCCGGGTGCGCCTCGCGCATGGGATACGACGTCGCGCAGATCCTGCAGTATGGATCGTGCTGCATCTGCCTGGTGGGGGTCGCGGCTGCCGTGGATCAGCGCCAGCAACTTGGCGCTGACGTCGTCGTGCAGATCGGCATAAATCCGCTCTCGCTCCTCAGCACGTACTGACTCAAGCTGGTTTTCCAGGGCCGCCTGATGCGTCTTCTGAGCGCGTAGCAGGGCGTTGGCGCGTAGGCGCTCTCGTTGCCAAAGCGCGGCGGTTCCCAGAAACAGAAACAACAAAGACAGCACAACGGCATTCATAGCGGGCGTTCAAACGATCGGGCTGTGCATGCTAGCGGACACAGAAGGCGCGGGCACATTGAAAAAGGGGCGATTGCTCGCCCCTTTCTGTACGTCATCGCCGTAACCGCTCTTTCAAACCGGTATGACCGGGCACAGGAAGTCGAGCGCCGTGCCTTCAAACAGGCAAGGCAGGGTATCCAGCAGCTCTCCCACCGGTGTGCTGCCGATGACATCGCCAACGACGCCAATCAGGCCGCCGAGCTCGGTGCCGGTAAAGCCACCACCGCCGCCGCCGAAGATGCCGTCAATGACATCGTTGATCGCACCAAGCACGGTCGGCAGCACGTCTGCCTCGATGGGCTCCAGCAGCATGGCCAGACTATTGCCAAGCTCTTGCGTCAGCACAGGCGTTAGCAGGTGACCAATGCCATTGCCGAGCACTGCCGAAACCTGCTCAGATCCCGACGCAATCTGGTCGGTAAGGGCGCCAGAGCCACCGGCTTGCTGTTCCAGCAGCCGCAGCGGAACGACTTCAGTCAATACGTTGACCAGCAGATGATCCACCATGCTTTGTATCTGTGCTGTGGTTGCACTGGCATTCAGGGTCGCCGCGGCGCTGAGCGTCGAGGTCAGATCAGCTAGGCCCGAGCTGATCGAGCTGAGTACGCCGCCGATCACGGCTGCATCCTTGGCGTCGCTGGGAAGCTGAACCATGCCGGACAGGAACTGCTGATTCAGCAGGGACGCTACTTCAGCGAGCTGGTTGAGTTGCAGCTTGTTGCCGGCGGACGGCTTCAGATAATTGCGTGCCGGGTCCAGTATCAGTGACAGCGCATTGCCTAGCGGTTCCAGCGGAGTGCTGGCGAGCGGGTTGCTCGCCTCCGGATTGCCGCCGGTGCCTGATGCCAAGGCGGCCAGCAGTCCGTCGATGTCATTCACCAGCTGCAGCAGCTGCGTCTGTATATCAGCAGCAGTATCCGACAAGGCCGAGGGGTCCTGAGTGGCCGCAGCGTCCTGCAGGCCCAGGGTGAGCAAATCGACAATATCCAGTAGATCCTGAACGATGATCTTGTCGGCCGATTCGATCACCGGTTCGAGCACGGTGCCACCTACGACCCCGGCTAACGGACCGAGAACACTCTGCGACAGCGGGTCTTGCACTGCGTCCAGCGGTCCGGCGACGGTGACATTTGTCATCGGATCACCATCATCCGGTGTTGGCACAACGGGGGCCGCGCCGCCACCACCGCTACTGCTGCCGCAGCCGGCCGTGAATACTGCTGCGGCAACACTGGCCGCTAGCAACCACTTCTGGGGGCTGATCATCGAGTTCTCCTTGTGCGTGTCGTTCTTGGGGGAGCGAGCGTCGAGACGCGCGCCTGCGGTTGACCGTAGTCCCGGCCGAGGGAGCCCGGCCGGCTATCCCGAAGACTGGTCGTCCCGAGCGGCGGAGCGGTGGTTTTTCGCGGCGCAAGAGGGAAACTCGTCACGGCAGGCCCAGTAGTGCGGCCTATACTGGATTGATACAGGTCGCATTCCGGTAGCCGGGTAGCGATCGCTGGAGGAGCTGAAATGACATCCAAGGCCACCGTTGCCAATGCGCAACTGATCGAGCGTCTGATCATGCAGGCGCAGTCGGTGATACCCGCAGCCGATCTGCCGTTGTTCCAGAAGTTCCTCAGGGCCTACTTCGATACCGCGTCACCTGATGCGCTGAGCCAGCGCAGCGTCGGGGATCTGCTGGAGGTGGCATACGCGCATTGGCAGTTCGCCGCCAGTCGAAAGGCGCTGGAGGCCAAGGTGCGGATCATCGCGCCCGCCACTGACGGCGCCGCCGGCGGTTCGGGAACTGGCAGTACACCCGCGCTGGCGAAAGTGCAAAGCGTAGTCGAGGACATGCCGTTCCTCGTCGATTCTCTGAGCATGGCCATCCGTGAGACCGGAAGCTCGGTCGACTGGAGCGTGCATCCGGTGGTACCCCTGCAGCGCGACGAAGCGGGCGCGATTGTCGATGTGGGGAGCGCGCGGGCTACTGCCGAGTCATTGATCCATCTGGAGTGCGAACCGTTTGCCGACGACCAGGTAGCGGCGCAACTGGAAGCCAAGCTCAACAAGCTGTTCACCGACCTGCGCGGTGTGGTCTCTGACTTTGCCGCGATGAAGGCGCGGATCCGCAGCTTTGCGGAGTCTCTGCAGCACCCGCCGCCAGGTGCGGACGCCGCCGAGTTTGCCGAGGCGCGCGAGTTTCTACTGTGGCTTGCCGAGGATCACTTCAGCTTTTTGGGCTACGCCGAAACCGACACCGTGACCGATGCCGATGGCCGCAGCCGCTTTGTGACCCGGGACGAGGCATCCCTGGGGCTGGCGCGCGGCGGCGGCGCCTATTCCGATCCCGATCAGCTGATTGCCCCGCGCGAGGAAGTGGACAAGTACAGCGAGTCCACGCGTCTGGTGGTCGTGACCAAGGCCAATCATCGTTCGACGATTCACCACCCCGAGTTCATCGATGTGATCTCGGTGAAGCGGTTCTCGCCGGATGGCACGGTGCTGGGAACCTGCCGATTCATCGGCCTGTTCTCTGCTGATGCCTATATCGAGCGGCCGCGGCGCATCCCGCTGATCCGGCGCAAGGCGGAGTACGTGATGCAGCGTGCACGGCTGCGCGAAGACTCGCACTCCGGCAAGAACCTGCGCGAGATCCTGCACCAGTTGCCGCGCGATGAGCTGTTCCAGTCCAGCGAGGAAGAGCTGTACGAAACCTGCATGGGCATTCGTGCGCTGCGTGACCGGCATCAGTTGCGGCTGTTCATGCGTCGCGACCGCTACGGGCGGTTCTACTCCTGCATGCTGTACCTGCCACGCGAGCGTTATTCCCGCGAACTGCGCGATCGCGTTGGCAGCGAGCTGATGGCCGTCTGTGGCGGAGTCGGCCTGGACCGCAATACCGACTTCCTGCGCCAGAGCCTGGCGCGCATCCATTACATCGTCCGCACCCCGCCCGGCACGCGCATCAGCGCAACGCCGACCGAGGTCGAGGCGCGGCTCAAGGCGGTGACCCGCTCCTGGCGCGACCAGCTCCGGGATGCCCTATCGCAGGGCAGCGTGGCCGCCCGCACGGGCGCTGCTCCGCTGCTGGATGGCTTCCCGCTCTCCTATCAGGAGCATGCGGACGCGACGGAAGCGGCAGCGGATCTGGAGTTGCTGGTGCAACTGTCGGCCGAGACGCCGCTGTTGCTGCGCCTGGTGATAGACGACAGCAGCCAGCAGCTGCGCGCAACCGATCTCAAGCTCTACGCCTGGCGCCAGCCGTTGCCGCTGTCGGATGTATTGCCTGCGCTCGAGAACTTCGGGTTTCGGGTGATCTGGCAGGAACCGACCGAGGTGGCCAATCGTGCGGGAGAGCCGCTGTGGATACAGCGTTTCGAGGTCGAGCTTGCTGGCGCTGCGGATCTTGACCGCGAACAGGCTCGGCAGGATTTCGAGTCGGCGTTTCTCAAGACCTGGAATGGCGAGTGTGAGAACGACGGGCTGAATCGTCTGGTGCTGCTGGCAGGTCTGAACTCACGCCAGGTCGTATGTCTGCGCGCCTTGACCAAGTATCTGATCCAGACCGGCTTGCCATACAGCCAGGACTATATGGAGCGTCTGCTGGGCGAGCACGCTGCTATCGCGCGCTTGCTGGTCAGGCACTTTGAAACCCGTCACGATCCGGCGTTCGGT
>JBFJKG010000066.1:0-8257 GCA_041635075.1 Solimonas sp. | reverse complement strand
CTGACAGCCTTGTCATGGCCAACGAAGTAGCAGTCCCGCTGCGACACCGCCGGTGGCGGAGCCAGCTTCTTGCCGTTCAGGTGCAGCTTGGCGAATGCCACCTTCGGCTGTTCTACGAACGAGCACACGCGGATCGTGTTGATGCGTACGCCGGTTTCCGGCGACTGACTGCCATGCCCGAAGCGGGCACCATAGCTCTCATGGAACTGGTCCATCAGCGCCAGCACATCACGCTGCGAACGCAGGCGGTTCATCTCGGTGACCACGGCGGTTTGCACGCGTTGGTTGCCGTAGCGCATGTCCAGTTCCAGTCGGTACCGGATCTGATCCGCAGTCATGCCCTGGCGCAGCAGATCATCGCGACCACGTCGCTCCAGTTCCTCGACGCTACGGTTGAACTCTTCGTACTCGTTGAAGAACGACTTGAGGGCCGGGTTGAACAGTACGGTCCAGGTGCTCATCTCATGGATGTGCATCTGGCTGACATTGCCGGCGCCGCAGGCAGAGAACGTCGACGAGAACGGCGGCGCCAGTATCTTGGATACGCCCAGCGCATTGGCAATGCCACAGGCGTGCAGCGGCCCGTTGCCACCGTAGGCCAGGATGGTGAAGTCCTTGGGCTCGTAACCGCGCGTACGCAACTCGGTTGCGATGCCGTTGGCCATGCTGGCATCGACGTTGCGCTTTATCAGCTTGGCGGTGTCGGTGACATTCATGTCGAGGTCGTCGCAGAGAGTGTCCTCGATCGCCTGCTTCGCGCGCCGCGGATTCAGCGGAATGCGGCCATTGGCGTAGTTTTTGGGATCGAGGTAACCCAGCACCAGATCGGCGTCGGTCACGGTCGGCTTGAGACCCCCCCGGTCGTAGCAGGCCGGCCCCGGATCGGAGCCCGCCGACTGCGGACCGATTTCTATGGAGCCGAACATGCGGTCATAACGCGCAATGGAGCCACCGCCGGCGCCTAGCGTGACCAGATGCACCATCGGCACCGACACCAGCCAACGGTCGATGACCGGGTTGAAGTCATAGTGCTTTACGCCGCCCTGATCGACGATGCCGATATCAAAGCTGGTGCCCCCCATATCGGTGGCCACCACGTTGCCCAGCTCCGCAACCGCGGCCAGATGCTCGCTGGCAGCGATGCCGGAAACCGGACCGGAATGTACGGTCTGCAGGGCATCCGTTGAGTTGAGCTGCGCCATGCCGCCGGAGTTGTGGCTGACCAGCATCGGCTTGTTGTAGCCCTGTGCGCGCAGGTTCAGCTCCAGCGTGCCTAGGCCGTGATACATGGTCTGGTGCAGGAACGCATCCATGATGGTGGACGTGCCGCGCGCGTACTCACCCTTGCGCCCGGCCACCTGGTGCGACAGCAGCATCGGAATCGATCCCAGCAGATGGGCGGGATACTCCTCGAGGAATATCTCGCGCACACGCAGTTCATTGGCGTTGTTGACCACGCTGTTGGTGAACATCACCACCAGGGCTTCTGCGCCGGCATCTACCAGCTCTCGAATGCGCAGACGAACATCGTCCTCATCCAGCTCCCAGAAGATGTTGCCGAGGTAGTCGACGCGCTCGCGCACCTCGCGAATCATCGGGATCGGCACGATCGGCTGCGGCCGCTGGGCATTGGGAATATCCATCTGCTCGTGCTCGGAAAGACCCTCTCCGTAGCCACGCGCCCTAGACAACGGAATCGTGCTCTTGAAGCCGGTGGTCACCAGCACGCCGATGCGCGGTCCCTTGCGCTCGATCAGCGCATTGGTGCCCAAGGTCGTGGAGTACCGTACCGAATCCACTTCGGACAGCAGCGTTGAGGCATCCACGTTGAGCTGCTTGCAGGCATCTCCCAGCGACTCGTTGAAGCCCAACGCCAGATTGTGATGCGTGGTCAGTGCCTTGCCTTCGATGTACTGGTTGTCCCAGACCACGAAGCAATCAGTGAACGTGCCGCCAATATCAACCGATACGCGTTTCATGTGCGGCCTCCTCAGTGCTTGTGGCCGTGGTCGTTGGAATGGCCGTGCATATCGGCATGCAGCGCGCGGCCGCGCCGAACCTTCTCGGCTGCAAGGTCGGGGCCGGGCACCGGCTCGACAACTTCCTTTCTATCCTTCCACTGCAGCTTCAGCGCATCGATATCGAGCTCGATGTCATGCAGCGGGGGGTGGCCCGGCGGCAGATACTCGGCCTCTACCATCGTGCCGCAGGAGGCGCAGTAGTACTCAAGAATCCGGCACCAGGTCGGGTCGGGAGAGTAGGTGCGCGAGTACTTCTTCGGGTCGATCAACGGCTGGTGAATCTCGCGGGGATCGCGGTCATACACCAGCATGCCGCGCTTGTAGTTTTCGCGGGCGCTGCCGTGGACGTGCCCGCAGCGGCGGCACTCCCATTGCTCGGTATCGAGGTTGATACGCAGGTATTCAGTGATCAGAACGTTCATCGCAGTTCCTTAGGTTTCAGCCGCGGCTCAGGAGAATGTCGCCGGACTCGTTGATCTCGAAGCGCCAGCCGGATTCGATACGGCTGGTGAAGAAGGCCTCTTCCAGTACGCAGGGTCCCTGCGCCTGAGCGCCGCCGGTCTGATCCTCGACGCGATATACCGGCAGATCGACTGCCTTGCCGCCGCTGAGAGTCTTGCGCTGTCCGCTGGCGACCGCGTTCTTGCGCTTGGCGCCGAAGCCGCCGCTGAGACGCGCGCAGGCAATGACCTTGGTCGCCTTGAGCACCAGCGTCAGGCGTGTTCCCGACCCGATGCCATCCGGCAGTGCATCGCCCTGTACCGGTATCAGGTCTTCGCCTACCTGCACCGCGGTTTCGACCCTGCATTCGGAGAGGTCAAAGCCCTCGGCGAACATGCCACGCTGCGCGCGCTCCATCAGCAGGTCTTTGGCCTTCTTCAGCCCGGCCGCATCCGGCGAGCTCAACACCGCCTCGTACTCATGCGCGATGTCGGAAAAGCCGATGCCAAACGCAGAGAACACGGCGGCCAGGCCGGGAATGATCACTTCGCGGATACCTGCGGCTTCCGCTACCTTGCAGGCAATGAAGGGACCGCCGCCGCCATAGGCTGCCAGCGTCGTGTCCGCTGTGATGGTCGTGAATGCCTTCAGTGAGCTGACCACCTTTTGCACCCAGGCCTGCTCCATCGCCTCGGCCGCAGCTTCGCAACTCAGGTTGAGCGGCTTGGCAATGTTGTCGGTGACCGCAGCCCGCGCGCGTTCGACGTCGATCTTCAGCTCACCGCCGAAGTAGCTCACCGGGTCCAGCAAACCGAGCACCAGGAAGGCATCGGTGATCGTGGCCTGGGTGCCGCCCAGACCAAAGCAGGCCGGTCCCGGTGCACCGCCTACGGACTCCGGGCCCACCTTGATCTTGCCGTCGACTACGGAAATGACGGACGAACCGCCAACGCCTGCGCTCACCACGTTGCACAGCGGCAGCGAGGTGCTTACGCCTTCTATATGACCGCGACGCTCGGTTTGCACCTCACCCTTCTCTACCAAGCTGATATCGGTCGTCGTACCGCCGATATCCATGCCGAGAAGACGGCTGAAGTCGTAATGAGTGGCCAATGCCTTGGCCCCCTCGGCACCGCCACGCGGGCCTGAGGAGTAGGTCTTGACCGCAGCCGTACGCGAGATGCGTGCGGAGTCGCCGTCGTTGCGGAAGATCAGCAGCGGGTTCTTGATCTTGTACTCGCGCAGTCGGTGCTCGGCGTTGTAGAGGAAGCGTTCCATGACCGGGTGCAGGAACGCGTTGAACAGGGCGGTCCATATGCGGCGCGAGTCGTCGTCGTCCTGCACCACTTCATGCGAGTACAGCAATGGAATCGCGCCGAGCAGATGCGGCGGGAACTTCTTCAGCAGGATCTTCTTGAGCCGCGCTTCGCCAGCATCGCGCTGCTTGCCGCCGATACCGACGACGATGCGATTGGCGCCCTCCGATGACAGGCGATTGATAACCTGAGTGGCGGCGACTTCGAGCGCCGCATCGTCAAGCGAAAGGTCCAGCGTGGCGACGCGTGCGCCGACCAGACTCGCGAACACTTCCTTCTGCTGCGCATCGCGCTGCAGGTCCTTGACGTCCAGCTCGCTGAGCACCAGACCCAGGCGCTGACCCTTGCGCTCGACCAGCGCATTGGTGCCCTGCGTGGTCGAGTAGCGGATATGGTCCGTGGACAGCAGCAGCTGCAGAAGGTCCTCTTCGCCATAGATCAGCGCGCTGACCTTGCGCAGCCCGTCAAAGAAGCATTTCGACAGATCGTACGGGGTGGTCACCGACTTGGTGCGATAGATGGTGGTGCCATCAATCACGCAAAAGTCAGTGAGCGTGCCACCGTTGTCTATGTTGATCAGCTTTCCACCTGCGGCGCGCGGTGCGGTTACAGGCTGCACGGACTCGCTGCGTGGACGGGCACGCGCAGCAGCCGCGAGCGCGCCGGTATCGGTAACGGCGTTCATGAGCGATGACTCTCCTGGATAATCTGTGGGCTGCAGGACACGACCCCGCGGGCCGGCGCGATCAGATGCGCGTTTTGCATGACGGTCTCCTCCGTAGCACGCTGTTTTCTGTATGTGGTCGCAACTGCTGTCGCGATCCTTGAACTTTCATCCACCTTAGGCGTTGGCATCGTCAGGTCCGCCACCCGCTCGGGTAGTTTTTGGGGAGTGCGACGACGAAACGGGCAGGTTCGTAGAGCACATGGCGACAGCCTCAGCCGCGGCCCAGGCGCATCAGCGCCGTGTTGGTGAGATAGCGGTCGTACAGGTCAGGATCATTGGCGCTGCTTTGATGGCCGCCGGAGATGCTGCGCACCTGCTCAAGACGTGTCATGCGCCCGGTCTGCAGGTTGAACGCGTGGACATGACTCCACGACCAATACGGATGCTTGCCGTCCATCACCGACTGGGGGCCGGCGTCATACAGGCCGAACGCGGCGTCGAACGAGTGATACGGCTCTCCGCGCCGATCGTAGGTGACCATGGCCACCGGCAGGCCGGTGCGCCCGTCAAACCACACCCGCTTCTTGCTGACCGGCGCACGCGGGAATTTCACCGGTTCAGCCTCGACAACGATGGCTTCCGGAACCAGCTCGACGGTGGTGTCCCAGAAGGTCTTGCCTTGACGACCGCCATGCGTGCGGTGCTCCCAGTTCGGATGGTCTGGGGTCCAGCCGCCGGACACGGCGGCCAGCAGCGGACCACGACCGACGATCCGGTAGTTGCCCCAGGTGTGCAGCGGGTCACCGGCGGCCCAGGCATCCGACAGGTACAGCGTGGAGCCGGCAATCAGCGGTTCGAAGCGCTGGTCGGTCGGAAACTGACGGATGCGCTTGAACTCGGGCAGGTAGCCGTAGAGATCTGGAAAGCTGTGCTGGTCGTATGGCCAGATGTTCAGAAAAGAGGTGCCGCGCACACTGTCTGGCTTGACGAAGAACACGGACTGGTAGCGCAGCTTGTCTTCCTTGCCGGTCCAGTACGGCATTGGCTCCATGCTGACGCGGGCCACCGGCGACAGCTCCGCCCATCCCAGCTCGTAGCGGAAATCAACATCACCGGCCGGACCGACGTCCTCCTCCTTGATCGCATACATCGATGCATCGTGCCGGCCCCAGCTCAGCGTCAGACTGGCAAACAGCTCCAGGCCCGTCTTGGCATCCGGAAACGGATTTCCGCCTATCCACGGCTTGCCGTCTGCAGTGACGACGTTGCCCCGCTCACTGAAGCGCGCCTTGCCGCGATTGCGCAGCGAGGCCTCGGTGTACTCCCATGGACTCAGCCGCATGATGTCGGTGGTGGTCGGCGCGATCGTCAGGCGCCGGCCCATCTGCGAAATCTGCGCGTACTTGATCGGCTCCAGCAGGTCGCGCACCGCTTCGACGTTATCGGCGGTAATGGTGTCACCGGCCTTGATCTTGCCGCGCGTGTAGTTCTCGATCGACAGCAGTTCGTCCGGGTATGCGCGGGTGATGTCCCCATCACGAGCCACCGCATCCCATACCGGCATCAGCACACCGGCTGCGGCCACACCGCGCGTCAGGCCGGCAAGGAAACTGCGGCGACTGTAAGCGCGGTCATAGCGGACTATCCTCATCGGTTGCGCGGTCCCATGACGGTTAAAAAGAGCCGACGGACGTATTCCGTCGGCATCGTTACGACCATCGAGAGGAGGGGATGGTCGCCTTTGGGGGAATCAGAACTGGTAGGTCAGGCGCAGCGTGACTTCGTCGGCGTAATCGACCGTCGACAGCAGCGTGTCATTGGGGTTGGCGCTGCCCATTGCACCGTCGATGTACGAGTAGAACGCCTCCACCGTCATTGATCCGCGCGGCTTCCACTTGATGCCGGGCTGGATCAGGATGCTGCCGCGCGGGTCGTACAGCGTGGCGAAGCCGATGCGGTAGATGTCTTGCGGGAACGGTTGCTGGAACGCAAAGGCAATGTAGTGCGCGCCATCAACGCCATCTGCCGGCTTGTCCACGGTGCCGCCGTAACCACTCAGGTGGCGACCAAACAGGTCATCCACATTGCGGTACATGTGCTGGAACACGAAGTAGGTTGCCGGGAACGCCTGGGTAAAGCGGTGATACTTTTCCAGCACCAGCGCCGTGGTGATCGAGTCTTCTTGGATGTAATCGCGGCTCAGCGAAGTGTTGGTGAACGTGCGGTCAGGCGTGTAGCTGGCCTCGAAGTTGATGATCAGCTGGTCGAAGATGCCGCCGGGCTCACCCTCGGTGACATAACTGACACCCAGGCCAAACACCTCTTCCTGGAAGTACTCACGCGCGATATGCCCGCGCAGGCTACCGCCGGCTGCGATGAAGAAGGTGTTGAGTTCGTTGTAGGCCTCCTCCACGGTGCTGATCTCGGAGGCAAACAATTCCTGTGCGGCCGGAAACTCGCTGATGGACGAATTCAGGCCGGTGACCGCATTGAGACGCGCAAAGCCAGCGTAGGTGAACCACTCCTCGGCTGAGTAAACGCCACCCGGTGAGGCTTCGAAGGCGGTCTGCGCCAGCAGTTCGCCGGAGTCCTTGCCGAGCAGCCCCAGCGTCGTATTGACGCGACTGCCCAGCGTGTTGGCATCGTTGGGCAACGCCTTGTTGACGCCGGACTGGGTCCAGCGGAATACGCCATCGGGGTTGTAGCGCTGCACGGCCATTGCCTGGAATCCCCACTGCCCGTAGTTGCCCTTCACGCGCAGGCCGTAGCTGAGCTTGTTGTCCCAGTCACCATCCGCGTAACGGTCCTGCACCGTGAACTGCGTGGGAATCACGTTGTACTGCGTGTTCGGGTTGCCATAGATCGTGGGCTGGAACTTCTGTACGTAGAGGTCGGTAAGCACCTGTTCGTTGAACTGATAGCCCACGCGCAGACCCAGCGCCGGCACACGCTCATCGGCGTACTCCTCCTGCGCGTAATCAAGAACCAGATGGCGCCTGAGATCGAGGCCATCGACGACATCGAACACACGGAAGAACAGGGCCTGGCCCCAGGCAATCTGCTGATTGCCAATGCGCATGTTCAGCGGCCCCTTGTTGTATTCAAGGATCAGTGTCGGGAAGTAGACAAGGTAGTCGTCGCCAGACCACTCCAGAGGATTGGGCTTGCGATCACCCACCGTCAGATAGTCGAAGTAGTTGGGCTTGCCGCGATACAGCGCCGGCTCGCCACCGCTGATACCACCGTTGACGCCATCAAAACGGCTGGCGTCAAACTCGTCGTACAGGACGGTGTCGTAGATCGCGCGCAGGCGGGCGATGACACTGAGGTTGGATGTGATGCGGATGCCCAGCTCGGCCTCGGCGCGGACAATCGAATAATTGAACTCGTTGTCGACCGTTTCCAGCGGTGATCCGGCGCCATTGTTGCTGGCCACGCCACGCAGTCCGGGAGAATCCGCATCAGAGGCAGCGGCAACCGGAAACGGAATCGTGGTCCAGCTCCCGACCTCGGGCAGCGTGACCAGACCGCCGGTCAGCGACGTCACGATCGCCGGCCCGAAGTTGGGGGGCACATAGGCCTGGCGCGCAACCGACTGGCCGTTGAAGTAGTTGCCCAGCTGGTTGGTCGGGTTGTCCGAACTGCTGGTGGAGTAGGTGAACTCCGGGCGGATGAATCCGCCGAAGGTTACGTCCATGTTGCTGAAGAACCCGCCTTCAGCCTGCGCGGCGCCGGCGGCCAGCAACAGCCCCAGACCCGCCAGGCACCCCACCTTGCCCGTATTGTTCATCGCTGCGTCTCCTTCAGAGGAT
>JBFJKG010000065.1:0-8528 GCA_041635075.1 Solimonas sp. | reverse complement strand
TCTCGTGCCAGCGGTCGCTCCATAGAATGCAGGGTTGAGGCGAGGCGTCCGGGCGATGTCGCGGCCTGCTGGGCCGATCCGACACGGGCGCGAGCCGAGATGGGCTGGCAGGCCAAGCGTACCCTCGATGACATGTGCCGTGACGCTTGGAAGTGGCAGTGCGCCGCGATCGACACGGGAACGCAGTAGCTGGTTTTGCGATTGTGTCTCGGTGCTACAATCGAATCGTCAACGGGGGAGTACGATGATGGCCTTAACGCGCAGATTGACGCGAGCGATTACGCTTTGCTTTGCAGCATCAGGGATCGCATTGCTTGCTGGATGTGCCGGTGTTGGCTCTCCATATTCCACGCCGGCCTCATCGCGGCAGATCCCGTTCACCGTCGACCCGATCACGCCTGAGTTGGTTCGCGAGTTGGCGGTGCAGCCGGAGTTGGATCGTGCACTCTCCAATCGGCCGCCGGAGCTTTCGTCCGGGGTTCGCGACGCCAACGGCGCTTACGTATATCGCATTGGCTCCGGTGATGTACTTTCGATCTTCATCAATCAGCCCCTGTATGGAGAGCGTGCAGGCAGCAGCACACAGGCGACTGACGCCGGGTCGCTTTATGTGGTCAGTGAAGGCGGTGACATCTTCTTGCCACTTCATGGCCCTCTGCGGGTGGCCGGCATGACGATAGGCCAGGCCTACGAGTCCATACGTGCTGCGCTATCACAGTTCATTAGCCGGCCGCAGTTCAATGTGCGCGTCGCTGATTTTCGCTCTCAGCGTGTCGCTGTGGCAGGTGCGGTCAATACTCCGGGCTATTTCCCCATCACCGACCGACCGATGACCGTCACCGAGGCGGTGCTGTTGGCCGGGGCATCGGAGACGGCAGATCTGCGGCGTGTGGTGCTCAAGCGTGCGGGCCGCGATTACCCAGTGGATGTCGCTGCACTGAACCGGAACCCCAATTTCGGCAGTGAATGGCTGCTGCAGAATGGCGACGTACTGATGGTTCCGGTCAACGAGAACAAGGTCTATGTTCTGGGTGAAGCGCCGAATCGGACACAGCTGATCGATCCACTCAACAACTCACTGGCGGAGATACTGCTCAGTAGCGGTTCTGCGGCCGGGGGTAGCAATAACTACTTGCAGAACGGTGCGGCGTTGCCGGGCTCGGTCTTCGTGATCAGAGGCAATACCGAGGGCGCGCGCGTGTTCCATCTCAATGCCTCATCTCCAGAGGCGTTCATCCTCGCAAATGAGATGCGCTTGGCGGGCGGCGATCTGGTCTACGTGTCGACGCGACCGGTTACTCGGTACAACCGGTTTATCGCACAACTGCTCCCCAGCCTCCAGTCATTCCTGCTACCTCTGGTACTGGTCAACCAAGTCGACAATCTTTCGAACTGACGGCGTACGCGGTGCTGACACAGGCAGGCACCTAGGGGTGGCTGTCTGCGTTGTTGGCGTGACCTTCGCCTGACGGGTAGCGGTGACGCTTGAGCAGTGATGTTCGCCGTGACTCTTGGTCAACGGCGTAGACCTCGTGCCTGGTTGCGGCCAGGAGCTGATCGCGCCAATAAGCGTACTTGTAGCCCTTCTGATCGTAAATTTCAGGCGACTGATCCAGCAGCTTCGCGCAAACCAACAAGCTCGGAGCATTCGACTGAATCCAACGATCACTGGATTTGATGCGGCAAAGGTTAGGCGCTTCGATGCTCGACGCCTGTAGCGGTGCTTCCGGTACGCCGACGGGCTTCTTCCGGTTATCGGGGTTGACTGTAACCTCGACAATCCGGGCGGTCGGGCTCGCAGCGCCACCCGCATCTGACCGACCGCTCCCAGGATCCGCGTCCACTTCAGGCACAGCATCTGGGTGGGGGCTGCCTCCATCCCCCATCGCATCCGCAGATGGGGCCAAGCCCGAATCACCAGGGGCCTCGGATTCATCAGAAGGGTTCACCGCTGCTGCGTTTGTCGGCGGCAGGGGTGCTGACCCAGGCGGCGACGATTCAGTGACGCGCTCCGATAACGCCTTACCCTCGATGGGAGCGCCGGCAGATATGGGGGCTGCGGATGCCTCAAGTTCACCTCGACCGCCAACCGGGTCGACAGCCTTGCCGCCAATCTCTGAGTCCATTGCGCCGCCTGCATTACCCGGATCAGCTTCTGTGGGCTGACTTGGTTCGGCATTTTGATCTGGGGAGTCTGCAGTCACACCGCCAGCCGCGGTGACGCCACGGGGTGTCGCCGTTTCGGCTGGGTCTGCAGAAGGTGGTGTGGCCTCTACCGGGAGTTCAAGACTTTGCAGCAGTTTCCAGCGTTTGCCTTCATCGCCCGATATCAGAAAGCCAGAGCCGTCGTATGCAATCAGGACCGCGCCCCAGCGACCGAAGCGTATCCGCTCGGCGCTGATCTGGTTGCGGGTCAGCTGCAGGCAGCTCTCAAAGCTGCCGAGTTCGCGCTCTGCCCACTGACCGGACTGTATGGTTGCGCATAAGGCGATCTCTTCTTTGGTTGGCTCATCTGCATATGCCGGAAGAGTGATGGACGTGAGGCAGCAAGCGACGACGGCGAGGACTCTCATCATCTGTCTCCATTCAGCGTGTTCCAACGGGCGCTGCCGGCGAAGACCATCGGTCCTGTGCGAGGTACCGGATGGGCTGCGCTCGGCATTCGCAAATTCTCAACCAGGGGGTGCCGCCAACGCAGACAGTACTGGGCGCAGCGGCTCGCGCCAATGGGCGGCGATCCCCAATCTCGCGTAGCTGTCGACTTTGTCCAGCACACTGTACGCCGGTCGTCGCGCCGGGGTGGGGTAATCCTGGGTGCGGATCGGCAGTAGCGGGCACAGCGGCCGCCCCAGCAAGGGCTGGCCGAGTTCGCGGATGGCACACGCGAAGTCATACCAAGAGGCGACGCCCGCGTCGGAGTAGTGGTGGATGCCGCCGGGGGCGTCGCCCTCGATCAGCTTCCAGATTGCGCGTGCGAGGGCGTCCGCGGAGGTCGGCGTGCCGACTTGGTCGGCCACCACCTTGAGTTCGCTGCGCTCCTGCATCAGGCGCAGCATGGTTTTGACGAAGTTGTTGCCATGAGCGGAGTACAGCCACGCAGTGCGCACGATCAGGCCGTCACCTTCGGTGGCATTAGCCACTGCGAACTCGCCTTCGAGCTTGCTGCGGCCATAGATGCCCAGGGGGTTTGGCGTATCACTTGGCAGGTACGGGCTGCTCTTGCGGCCGTCGAACACGAAATCAGTCGAGATCTGCACGATGCGTGCACCGCAGCCGCGCGCGGCGCGCGCCAGATGATGCGCCGCGTCACGATTGACCCGGTAGGCCAGTTCCGGCTCGGATTCTGCCTTGTCGACAGCGGTGTAGGCCGCGCAGTTGATGACCCAGTCTGGGCGCAAGGTCTCGACATAGCGGCCGGTTGCGGCTGCGTCAGTGAGGTCGAGTTCCTGCAGATCTATGGCGGTCGCATCGACCTGCTGCGGCAGGCTGGCGCTCAACGCAATGCCAAGCTGGCCGCGGGCTCCTGTGATCAATACCTTGCGTGGAGTCATGGAAAGGTCTCGGCCGTTGCCAGCAGTGGAGCAGCTGCATCCTTTGCCGAAAGTGAAGGGGGTGTGCCGGCAGCCAGCGGCCAGTCAACACCGATCGCGGAGTCGTTCCAGCGAATGCCTCGATCCTGCGCGGGGGCGTAGTAGGCGGTGCACTTGTAGACCACCTCGGCGCTTTCGGAGATGGTGTAGAAGCCATGCGCAAAGCCGGGCGGAACCCATAGTTGCCGCTTGTTCTCGGCAGAGAGCACCGCACCAACCCAGCGACCGAACGTCGCAGAGCTGCGACGGATGTCGACCGCAACATCGAATATCTCGCCAGCAACCGCGCGCACCAGCTTGCCCTGCGCCATCGGCGGCAGCTGGTAGTGCAGGCCGCGCAGCACGCCGCGGATCGAACGCGAGTGGTTGTCCTGCACCATGGCGGCCTCACAGCCGGTCAGTTCAGCAAACTGTCTGGCGCTATAGGTTTCCATGAAGAACCCACGCTCGTCGCCAAATACCTTGGGCTCGAGGATCAGTACGTCCGGCAGCGCTGTCGCAATCGCTTGCACTTACATCTCCTAGAAGCTGGGTTCTTCCAGTACACGGATCAGGTAGTCGCCATAACCGCTTTTCATCAACGGAGCCGCCAGGCTGCGTAGCTGGCTGCTGTCGATGAAACCACTGCGATAGGCCACTTCTTCCGGGCAGGCAATCTTCAGCCCCTGACGCTTTTCAAGGGTCTGGATGAAGGCGCCGGCCTCCAGCAGCGAGTCATGCGTGCCGGTGTCCAGCCAGGCCATGCCGCGGCCCATGGACTCGACGTTGAGGTCGCCGCGCCGCAGGTAGAGACCGTTGAGGTCGGTGATCTCCAACTCCCCACGTGCCGATGGCTGCACTTGCTTGGCCAGCTTGACGACATCGGCATCGTAGAAGTACAGCCCGGTCACGGCGTAGCGCGACTTTGGTGTCTTAGGTTTTTCCTCGATCGAGAGCACTTTGCCCTGAGCGTCAAAGGCCACGACACCGTAGCGCTCGGGGTCTTGCACCGGATAGGCGAACACGGTGGCACCGGTTTCGCGATTGGCTGCGCGACGCAGCATCGGCACGATATCGTGACCGTAGAACAGGTTGTCTCCCAGAACCAGTGCACAGCGCTCACCGGCGATGAAGTCCTCGCCGAGGATGAACGCCTGCGCCAGGCCGTCTGGGCTGGGCTGTACCTGATAGGAAAGTCGTATGCCCCAGCGAGCGCCGTCCCCCAGCAACTGCTCGAAGCGCGGTGTGTCCTGCGGCGTCGAAATGATCAGGATGTCGCGTATGCCCGCCAGCATCAGCGTGCTCAGCGGGTAATAGATCATCGGCTTGTCGTATACCGGCAGCAGTTGCTTCGATACGGCTTGCGTGGCGGGGTACAGGCGCGTGCCGCTGCCGCCCGCGAGGATGATGCCCTTCATGGCGTTGGTCACGCGTTCATGCCCTCTTCATGCCGAGTCTTTCCTGCCGGTAGCCCTGCAGACCACGGCACCAGTCGAGATGAGCGAGATACCAGTCCAGCGTCTTGCGGATTCCACTTTCAAAGGTTTCCGTGGGCGTCCAGCCCAGATCGCGCTGCAGCTTGCCGGCGTCAATCGCGTAGCGCTGGTCATGCCCTTTACGGTCGGCCACATGCGTGATCAGTTCTCGGTGTTTCTGGCCGCCAGCCCGCGGCTGACGCTCATCGAGCAGGTCGCACAGCAGATGTACCAGGTCGATGTTGCGGTGCTCGTTGTGTCCGCCGATGTTGTACTGCTGGCCGATCTGGCCGCGCTCGTACACCAGATGGAGCGCGCGTGCATGGTCTTCCACGTACAGCCAGTCGCGCACATTCTCACCGGTGCCATAAACCGGCAGCGCCTTGCCGGCGACCGCGTTGAGAATCATCAGCGGGATCAGCTTTTCCGGGAACTGGTAGGGCCCGTAGTTGTTGGAGCAGTTGGTGGCTACCACTGGCAGGCCGTAGGTGTGGTGCCAGGCGCGCACCAGGTGATCGGAGCTGGCCTTGCTCGCCGAGTACGGGGAGTTCGGCGCGTAAGGCGTGGTTTCGGTGAAGTAGCCGCTGGCGCCGAGGCTGCCGTACACCTCATCAGTGGAGACGTGGTGAAAGCGAAAACGCGCACGGCGCGCGCTTGGCAGCGCCTGCCAGTAGGCCAGCGCGGCCTCCAGCAACTGGAAGGTGCCGACGATATTGGTCTGAACAAAGTCCGCCGGCCCGTCTATCGAGCGATCCACATGGGACTCCGCCGCGAGATGGATCACACCGTCCGGACGGTGTTCTGCAAATACCTGTGCCATCGCCGGCGCGTCGCAGATATCGGCCTTGACGAAGGCGTAGCGTGGGTTGTTGGCTGCATCCTCGAGCGCATCGAGGCTGGCCGCGTAGGTCAGCTTGTCGACATTGACGATGCGGTAGTCGCTGTTCGCCAGCAGGTGACGAATCAGTGCGGAGCCGATGAAACCGGCACCACCCGTAATCAGCAGAGTATTGCTCAAGCCGCGTTGCCCCCGAACCCGCAGTAGACGGTTGCCGCTGCAAAGACGGCAATCTCAGGGCTGAAGCTTACCCAATGCACGGTGCCCGTCGCGAGCACCGTTTGGATCAGACGTCGCGACGCTGCCGGGGCAGGAGCGGGGCCAGTTCGTCGATCAGGCGGATGGTGGACGCCAGGATGTTGCCGGTGCGCAGCACATCGGGTTCGCCATCCAGCTCGCGAACCACGCCACCAGCCTCCTGCACCAGCACGATGCCGGCCGCCATATCCCAGGGCTTGAGGTTGAATTCCCAGAAGCCGTCGAGCCGGCCGGCCGCCAGATAGGCCAGGTCGAGAGAGGCGGCCCCTGCGCGGCGCACGCCGGCGGTGCTGGCGGCGACATTGCGCAGCATCGGCAGGTAGCGCTCCAGATATTCCTCGCGCAGCGGAACTCCTGTGCCGATCAGTGCCGAATCCAGCTCCTTGCAGGTGCTGACGCGCAGCTTGCGGTTGTTCAGCAGGGCACCGCTGCCTTTGGATGCGGTGTAGAGGTCCTGGGTGCAGGGCGCGTAGATCACGCCATGCTCAAGCTTGCCCTTGACCTGAATGCCGATCGACACCGCAAAGTGCGGCAGGCGATGCAGGAAATTGGTGGTGCCATCGAGTGGATCGATGATCCAGGTGACTTCGGAATCGCCGGCCAGCTCGCCGCTTTCCTCGGCCAGAATCGCATGCTGCGGATAGGCCTTGCGGATCGTGCGGATGATCTCGCTTTCCGCGCCGCGGTCGATCTGCGTCACGAAATCGTTGCGTGCCTTGCGCTCCACCGCGAGCTGATCGGCCCGGTCGTAGTGGCGCATGATGAAATTTCCGGCGGCGCGCGCGGCCGTAACAGCGATATTGACCAGCGGGTGCATGGTTAGCCCGGGAAGCAGCGAGGATCGAGGGAAAGGAGCGACAACGAGGCGGGCATAATATCACGCATGACCACCGCTTCCGCAGGCGATCCGCTCGCCAATATCCGTATTGTTCTTGTCTCCACACAGCATCCGGGCAATATCGGCGCCTCAGCGCGCGCGATGTTGAACATGGGTCTGATGGATCTGGTGCTGGTCAACCCGGAGCGCTATCCGCATCCTCAGGCGCGGGCCTCGGCGGCCCACGCCGATGGCGTGCTGGACAAGGCACGCGTGGTGGCCTCGCTGGAGGAGGCCGTGGCTGACTGCGGATGGGTCGTGGCGTCGTCGGCACGGCCGCGCCACCTTGGCGACGAGCCGCTGACACCTTGGGCCGGTGCCGCCCGGGCGGTGGAACGCGCAGCGGTGGCGCCGGTGGCGCTGGTGTTTGGCTGCGAACGTACCGGCTTGACCAACGAAGAACTGGAACGCTGCCATGCAGCGCTGATGATCCCGACCAACCCGGGGTACTCGTCGCTCAATCTCTCGCAAGCGGTGCAGGTGCTGGCCTACGAGCTGCGTCGCGCAGCCTATCCGGAAGTGCCCGCAGTAAGCGCCAAGAAGGATCATGCCTGGTATGCGCCGCCGGCAGTCGAAGACATGGAGCGCTTCTACGAGCACCTGCAGCGTTTGCTGCTGTCCACCGGCTTTCTGGACCCGGCCAACCCACGCAATCTGATGCGCCGCCTGCGTACCTTCTTCAACCGTGCCAGCCCCGACCGCAACGAGCTCAATATCCTGCGCGGCATCCTGACCTCGTTCGAGAAGCCCAAGGGGCGGCGCGTGCCGCTGCCGGATGCGGCCGATTCGGCGCAGGATGCGATGGATCCGGCGGTCAAGGGATCTAAACAGGACTAAATCGGTCTACAATCGCATCCCGCGTCCTCCGGGCTTCTGAACCCAACCGAGATCCGCATGTTTGCCAGCATTCGTGAAGACATCGCCAGCGTGTTTGAGCGCGACCCTGCGGCGCGCACGACGTGGGAAGTGCTCACCTGCTATCCGGGGCTGCATGCACTCTGGGGGCATCGGATCAGCCATTGGCTGTGGACTCACGGTCTGCGCTGGTTGGGGCGGATGAACTCCAATCTGGTCCGGTGGCTGACCGGCATCGAAATCCATCCGGGTGCGCGCATCGGCCGGCGCTTCTTCATCGACCACGGCATGGGCGTGGTGATCGGCGAAACCTCCGAGATCGGCGATGACGTCACGATGTACCACGGCGTTACCCTTGGGGGCGTCAGCTGGAACAAGGGCAAACGGCATCCGACCTTGGGCAACAAGGTGGTCGTGGGTGCCGGCGCCAAGATTCTGGGGCCGTTTACGGTGGGTGATGGCGCACGGGTGGGCTCGAACTCGGTGGTGATCAAGGCAGTGCCTCCCGGCGCCACCGTAGTCGGTATTCCGGCGCGGGTGGTGCAGGAGGCCGCCGAACCGTCCGCGGCCGTTGCCGCTGTCGCCAGGAAGATGGGCTTTGATGCGTACGGCCTGTCGCGCGACATGCCGGATCCGGTCGCCAACGCGATCTCCAC